>JAYVAI010000218.1:0-11492 GCA_043751075.1 Cyclobacteriaceae bacterium
TCGCTGGCCGTGCGCGCCATGGCCAAAGCAAAATACACTACCGAAGCCAAAGGACATTTCGGGTTGGCGTTTGATCACTACACACATTTCACATCGCCCATACGCAGGTATCCCGATATGATGGTGCACCGGTTGTTACAGCATTATCTCGACAATGGTAAATCGGTTCCCAAAAAAGAATTTGAAGAAAAGTGCATCCACTCCTCGGGGCGTGAAAAACGTGCAGCCGATGCCGAGCGTGCTTCTATTAAATACAAGCAAGTGGAGTATATGAGCATGGCCGAGGACAAACCTTATGACGGCATCATCACGGGCGTTACCGACTTTGGTGTGTTCGTAGAAATTGTGGAAACCAAATGCGAAGGCATGGCTCGCCTTGCCGACATGAAAGATGACTTTTATGAATTTGATGAAAAGAACTACCGCGTGATTGGCCGCAGGAGGAAAAAAATCTACCGCTTGGGCGACAAAATAAAAGTGCGCATTAAAAAAACAGATGTGGACAGGAGGCTGATTGATTTGGTGATTGTAACGGCACCTATTGATTTTGAAAATTAATTCAACAACTTTTTGCGCATCGTGCAGATAGAAGGGGCGCAATCAATTTCATTTTAGGAGCGTTAGGGTGCGGGGTGAAAAAATTGATTTTTCAGTGGGCAGGTTCTGCAAAGCCGCACCAGTAAGAGCCACTGGGCTCATTAATTTTTACAATTTGATTTTAAGTGCATCGAAAAATTCTAAGAGATTTAATGTCTTCACTCCAAGTTGGTCGGCTATTGGTGGAATTCTGTTCGCTTTTGTTTTGCTCTCCTGTGTAATGATGGTTGCGCCCTCGCACATTGCCATAGCAATTAAGTAAGGGTCAGCCCATGGGCCTGGACGGTTCATTTTATTCTGCCACTCACCTTTATTGTATTTAATCTGTATTTCTGTAATCTTGCTTGACTGACAGGCATCAATACTCTGAAATATTTTTTTGTTCTTGTTACTCCAAATCAAAATTTTATCTGTCGGATAGTTCGTGTTTTTAATTTCGCGCAGAACTTCGATGTGAGAAACCAACTGGTCGTTTTGTATCATTGAATCAATATGCGACCAAATTGTCGGAAATACACTTTTCGGATAGCGTTCATGTAGCTCCTTGATTGAACTCATGTCTATCGTATAGACTGTTCCTGTGAAAAGTGTTCGCTTGATTGCCATCAAATGTATTTTTTCAGGTACTTGTCCTTAATACCTGTGATGGTTGAAAGCGAAGTATAAGTTAAGTCTCCTCTCTTAAATGAATTAATCAGATGATTTAGCACCAACCGACTTGTGCGTTTTATATAGGTCTGTTCCCAATTTCTCCTTCCGAAAGATTTACTTTTTATGGATTCAAGTTCTGACTTCAGTTCCTTGTATTGATTCGGATTTAAAATGCCTAACTCCTTACACCGAATAAGTGTTACCAATTTGCTCACCCCAAATTGCCTTGCGACTGCGTCTAACTGTTTGAGATTAGAAATCGGAAAATTGACTGTTCGTCTCACTATCTGTTCAGGCATTAAGAGATTGGCGGCAAACTCATCACAATATTTCTCTTCAGGCTGGTTGTCGTTATCTTTTTCCAAATCAACTGTACAAATCCCATCTTGCCTTTTCAAAAGATGGCAAAACTCATGGAACAGCGAAAACAGTCTCACTTCGTTTGAATCGCTTTCATTCAATACCATCAAACTCACTTCATCATAAACCGAAAATGCACGAACACCATTTGACTTCAACGGATGCTCCAAAACTGGTATAAAAAACTTTTCTTCAATCAATGATTTGTAGTAAGCCAAAACAGTTTCATCCTTCGGTTTGGTCTCAACAATTTCTTTAATGATTTCATAATCAATTTCTAAAAGGGCTCTCACCTTGTTTGCCAGCTCGGCTGCTGAAACACTTGTATTGGTGTCAGGTAATGCGGTTTTCCTTCTCGTAATTTCCTTTAGTTCCTCAGCCAGGTATAATGCTTTTCGTTTGGCAAAGAAAACTTGTGGAGAAATTTTTTTGTCACGGTTTAGCCGGTAATCGTGTGGCAATTCTGTTGTTTGCGTTGTGTCAACAGAGTAGAAAGCTATTAAAGGTCTCTTATAGATGTCAGCAAGATGAATCAAATCATGTTGTGAAATGGTTTCCTTGCCACCTTCAATGTTCAGGTATTTTGCCTTTGATAGCTTTAGCTTCTTAGCAATCTCATCCTCTGTCATGCCCGATGACTGCCGCATGAAAAGCAAAATCTGAGGTTGGATTATATATGTTGGTTGTTCTTGCATAACAGTTCTGAAACAGATGTCTCCAATATTAATATTTTTTAACCTTCATTTACAAATGGGCAAGAGCGGCTATGGCATGTGCCCAATGCGGGGGCAATTCGGTGGAGATCGGCCATTACTTTTCGCATTGTCTTTACACTGGCGTTGATCACAACTTCAACCGAACCCCAAATTTCATTAGCCAACTTGTGATCACCGCGCACATGATGGCAAACAAAAAAGATTTCATCAACCCAATTCCACCGATTAAAACCACTTCGGGCAAATGAATGCCCAATACTTTTGTGGTGGCATAAGCGAAGTAGGGAATCAGATAGCAAAGCAGGGTGCCAGTGCCTGCACCGCGGATGATGGCAAACCAATTTTCTTTCCGCTTTATATCAGCTACCCAATGTATGATCACCAAGGCCAGGATAGTAAACGCGCTGCACAGGAACAGCCAGGCAGGAGTATCACCAAGTTTGGCCAGCCCCCAATAGGGCCGGGTAACAACGGACAGAACAACCAACATCGCAGAAGACCCAATCAATACCAAAGTCAATCCCTTATTGTCATTTTTATTTTTGTAATGTTGAAAAATCAAAGAGGTAAGTACACCCCCCAAGGTAAGCCCGGTGAGCGTGCCTCCTAAAATTGCATTTGGTATGAACGATAAAAAGGGGGGAACAAATCCTACTTTCGAAAGCATGCTCAGTATGGCAAAGAAGGCCCAAGCACCGAAGATCACAAAAAATTTATTTCTGGCAAAGATGGTGACCAGACCACTCGCAAGGTAGGCCCAACCGATGAGCCCTAATATTCCCCACCATTGCGGACCAAACCGATAGACCTCACCCTCTCCCCCCCGGTAAATGTAGGCCAATATCAGAAGGGCAATTATTGCAGCACCTTTCAACCCATAGACAAGAAAGGCATTGACTGATTTTGGATAGCTGTTCCAGATTAAAATAAATGAAATGCAGCAGATGGGGTTCCACCAATATCTTTCCATGCCTGTGGCTTCCGCGTTGTACGTTTCGCCATTCACAAGAAATACGCCCATCACAAGCAAGGCAAATGAACGGACGAGCACGTGCTTTGCCAAATCAAAATCGGTGTCTCATTTACTGCGCCTGCCGTCAATGGCAAACGGCAACGAAAGGCCAACAATAAATAGAAAAGCGGGGAACACCACATCGGCCAAACCTATGCCATCTACACCAGGTGCCACATGCCCCAGCCAGGCAGGAATACCTTTCAATGACCATAAGTCGTTTACAAAAATCATCAAGACCATAGTGATGGCCCGAAGTATATCGATGGAGTTCACCCGAAGGGGTGTTGAAAGGGATGAAAGTTCTTTCATTTTAAACCCAGGTTATGATGGCAAGAATGACGAAAGAATCAAATCATTAAGTTATCAATTCTCAGCTTTTAGAAAGGGCTTTTTATGATTGACATCACACTCAATGTTATTTAAGCACCAGCTCTATCAATTCTTTTTCCACGTTCCAATCTTTGGCCAGCTTTAGCATGGCGGTGGCCTCCATTTCGGTAACGTAGCCTTTGAGGTTATCGGATTGCCACACCAGATTGATGAGGTCAACGCGCTTTGGCTTTGGGTAGTCGCCAATGATCGTGTTGAGATAGGTACGCGCACGGTCGAAAGCGGTGATGTAATCCTGCGACACAAAATCAAGTGCCCAGGCCAGTTCTTCTTTTGCATCTAAGTTGGTGGAGGCTTGGTCCATATCTACTTTTTCACTTTCGTCAAGGCCGTGATAGTGATAGATCACAGCCTTCAACAGCATATATACTTTTTTTTCTTCTGATGTCATGTGAATGGATGGCCGGTTGTTCTTGTGCGCTCAAGTTATAAATTATTCCACCGAAGCAAAAAGATCAGCGGCAATCTTATCGGCCAGCAATTTGCCTTTGCGCGTGAGCACGAGCAACTGATTGGATAACGTAACATAGCCAAGCTCTGTTATTGATTGTAGGTAAGCTGCGTTGACGGAATCCAAATCATAGCCGTAGTTGCTTTTAAGAAAGGCGAGGCTGCAACCCCGGCTGGTGCGCAAGGAGGTGAAGATGTACTCGTTGATTTTGTTTTCTAATGTAAGCGTTTCTTTTTCAAAAGGGATTTGCCGCTGGTTGATGGATTTTATATAGCGATGATTGTTGCTCACGTTGAACTGTCGGCTATCCCCATCAAAAGAATGGGCACTGGGGCCAACACCGAGATATTTTTTTTGTTGCCAATAACTGCTGTTATGTTTGGAGGCAAAACCCGGCAAGCAAAAATTGGAAATCTCATAGTGCTGATAACCGCGGTCAACCAAGGTATCCATAGCAATTTCAAATTGGCCTGCCGACTGCGCATCGTCCATCGGGCTGAGAAACCCACGCGAGGCCCTTTTGCCAAACACAGTTTTTTCTTCTATGGTCAATGAATAGACAGAAATATGCGCAGGTGCTATGGCCAATATTTTTTCAAGATTTTTCCTGAGCATAAAATCGTCTTGACCGGGTATCGAGTGTATCAAATCAATACTCAGGTTATTGATCCCATGCTTCCTCAACAACTCGATGGAGGCCAGGGCATCTTCACCGGTGTGGGCCCGGTTGAGGAATTTCAAAATGGTATTGTCAAAGGACTGCACACCCAAGCTGATGCGGTTGATCCCAACTTCTTTCAGGGCCACGATCTTTTCCTCATTCAAGTCATCCGGGTTTGCCTCAAGCGTAACCTCTGGTGATTCTGAGATGGAATAATTTTTATAAACCGAATGGAGGATTACCTCTAAATCCTTTTTGGTAAGAAGGGAAGGAGTGCCGCCACCAAAGTAAATGGTTTGAATGGGTTCACCTTGCAAATAATCTTTTTGAAGGGATAGCTCATGTGCTATTGCTTCGATCAATTCTTCTTTGACTGACTGATTGGTGGAAAAATGAAAATCGCAATAGAAGCAAGCCTGTTTGCAGAACGGAATATGGATGTAAACGCCTGCCATAAAGGTCAAAGATAACAATCGCCAAACCTGGAAACTTCTTTTCAGAAACTATTATGATATTTTTGCAACCAGCATGAGAAAATGTTTGCCACTGGCCTTTCTGTTTTTTTTGATCAGCCCATTCGCTTGGGCACAAACCGATGAAGTAAGAGAAGACCTTCGCGACCATTGGAAGATATCGAGAGGAGGCCGCCTGGAAGATTATAATGGCCAGCCCGCACAGGCGATCCATTTTTTCATAGGAGATCAATTTAGGGGAGGCACACTCTATATTAAAGCACCAGCCGAGTTTACAATTTTCGTTAACGGGAAATTGCAGGTTCGCGCCAGGCAGCATAACAAATTGAACATCGACAGCCTGTTGGCAAATTCATTGGGAACACCCCTTCTTTCAATATTTCAAAACAGCAATATTACATCGGTGCAAACGGAATTGATTTCCAAAGGTAATACGGAGCGTGAAAACCCCCTGAGGCAAACATCACACTTTACAGATTTTGTGATTTTAAGTTCTATGCTGCTCTTTGGTTTGTTTGTAGTGTTGTTCAGATCCAATACAAGGCTTACCATCGATTACCTCAATTTGGCAAAAGTCTTTTCCTTTCAGGAGCGCGAAGAAGCAATTGTTACAGGAAGGATTGGCTCCAGCGTGAACCTGCTTTTTTTTGTGTTCATAAGTCTTTTGTTCGGGCTGCTGTTGATCTTAATTTTTCATTGGGGGCCAGTCGAAATCCGGTTTTCAGGCAGTGGGCAAAACGAATCCACCGCAGATGTTTTTATAAGGTGGGGTGTTGTTTCATCCGTTGTGTTGGCTTTGTTGATAGGAAAGTTATTATTGATTTGGTGCTTGAGCACACTGTTTGGATTTAAGGATGTGGTGCGGTTTCAGTTTTTCAACTTTATAAGAAGCCTGTATGTGGCATCGGCAATGATGGGCATTGCTTCGCTGGTCTATTTTATGATCGGGGTTTATAATCCAGGGTTTTTCTTTTCCCTGCTTGTTTCGGTTTGCGGTTTTATGATCTTGGGTGCGGTCTTTCTTTATTTTAAATTATTGACCAGGGCATCATCGGCTGGGTTTCATTTATTTTCCTACCTTTGCGGTTCAGAAATCATCCCACTGATGATTTTGATTAAGGTGTTATTGTACTAAGCCGAACCCGATACTTGTTGGTATGATCGAAACAGCTAATGACAGAATGCGAAAGGTAAAAAGCATTTTGGTCACTCAGGAGGCTCCTACCGATGCAAATTCTCCCTACCTAAAACTTGCCGAAAAATATAATCTTAAAATTGATTTCCGACCGTTCATCCAGGTGGAAGCGGTTCCGGTAAAAGAATTCAGGAAGCAAAAAATTGAAATCCTGCAACACTCGGCCGTCATCTTTACAAGCCGGCATGCCGTGGACCATTTCTTTTCCATTTGCCAGGAGCTAAAATTGGAGATGCCTGCGGGGATGAAATATTTTTGCATCTCCGATCAAACCTCCAATTACCTTCAGAAATATATCGTTATTCGCAAGAGAAAAATCTTCTCAGGATTAAAAGACACCAAAGACCTATTAGAGATCATCAAGAAACATAAAAATGAGAAATTCCTTTTCCCCTGTTCTGATATAAGGAAAAATGATATTCCAGATTTTCTGCGCGAGAATGGATTTACTTTCACCGAGGCGATTATGTACCACACAGTGGCAGCCGACCTTCGCGACTTGAAAAATGTGTATTATGATGTGCTCGCTTTCTTCAGCCCATCAGGCATAAACTCCCTCTTTGTAAATTTCCCCGACTATAAACAAAACACCACGCGCCTAGCAGCCTTTGGCCCCACCACGGCAAAAGCTGTAAAAGATGCCAGCCTCATTTTGGATATAGAGGCTCCCTTGCCCAATGCACCATCTATGACAGGTGCCCTGGAACTCTATATAAAAATCGCCAACGGATTTAAATAACTCTTTAATCTATACGTTTTTACCTATACCTTTGAGAACTACGCTTTAAATATTTTTTGAAAGTGTTATATGTTTTGGCTTATATTTAAGTCGTTGAACAAAAAGCTGTGAAAAGATTCCTTTTACTTTTAAGTGTGATCGTAGCATTTCAGGCCAGTGTATTGGGTCAACAAGATCCCCAGTTTACACAGTATATGTTTAATACATTATACTTCAACCCAGGATTTGCCGGAGTAGAAGGAGTTACAAAACTGACAGCCATACACCGCAGCCAGTGGCTTGGCTATCAGTCATCGATTGATGGTGGAGGTGCCCCCACTACACAAATAGTTAGTTTTTCAACACCGATTTATAAATTGAAGAGCGGGTTTGGCGCTTACGTAATCAACGATCGTTTAGGTCCACAAACCAACCTGGAGTTTCAGGGTTCGTATGCCTATCACCTTGCCATAAAAGACAGCAAACTAAGCGTTGGCATAAAGACCGGGTTGTACTCTAAAGCAATCGATTTTGATCGGTATCGTCCAATTGATGGAGACGATCCGCTCCTTAATAAGGTAGGCAAATATTCACAGGTGCGTCCCGACTTGGCCATCGGGGTTTTTTTTCAACGCGAAAAGTATTATGCAGGCATTAGTTTTAACCACTTAATAAAATCAACTTTTGATTTTGATCTTAGTCAGCGCAACGCACTTCAAACCCACGCTTATATAACAGGTGGGTATTTTTATGAAGTAAACTTCGATTTGCGGTTTCAGTTTTCTACCCTCATAAAATCCGATTTTACAAAAACAACATTTGACTTAGGAGGGATTGCATACTTTAAAGATACGATGTGGGCCGGCTTGTCGTTTAGGCAATCAGAAGCCGCCATTGTCATGTTGGGCTATAGCCTGTTAAAAGATAAGTCGATGAGATTGGGTTATGGGTTCGATTATATAATAAAAGATCAGCAGGCAAAGCAACCGACTTCGCATGAGTTTTTGCTCACCTATCAGCTTCCGGTAAATCCGGCTGGCGGAAAAAAAGTGGTAAGAACACCTCGGTACAGGCACTAAAACGGTAAATTATTTTGGTTTTTTTAATATTTTATTGAATTTGGCACTTCTGTTAGGCAATTAAAAGGCGAAAAGGAATATCTTTCGAGTCTATATACTTGGGCATTGGCAAACTGAAATGAGTGGATATAATATAAAAAGTATGAGCAAAATGTTTTCTCCTAAGATCGTGCGCTATGGGTTGTTTGTATTGATAGGTACCATGTTAGGAGGTTGCGGCCTTCTTGGTATAGGTGGCAAAGGCAGCGCGGATGCAAACGGCAACGTGGTTGGTCAATCGCAAATTGAAAGACGGCCCGATTGGGGTCAGATAATTCCATTTGGTATGGTGCCAGTGCCAGCCGGAACTTTTCACATGGGCCAAGCCGATGAAGACCCAGCTTCAACTCAAATTAACTTCAACAAGCAAATTACCATTGGTGGATTTTTCATGGACGAAACGGAGATCACCAATGACGAATATTTTCAGTTCACCACCTACTTCTTAGATGCAGATGGACCTAATATGGCTCCGGGGGCTGAAGGCATGGTCAACTTCCCGCAAGTTTCAAAAGAAGACTTCATGAAAAAATATCATCCCGACACTACGGTATGGATGAGAGATTTTTCACACCACATGGGCGATCCACTTGTCAATTATTATTGGCAACATCCAGGCTATCAAGAATTCCCTGTGGTAGGAGTAAGTTGGGAAGCAGCTGCATTCTTCGGAAAATGGAGAACAGCCTTTCTCAATCAGTGGAGAAAAAATGATGGAGACAAACCTCCCATGCCTGCCTTCCGGTTGCCGTCAGAAGCCGAGTGGGAATATGCAGCACGGGGTGGAAGAGATATGGCCAAATATCCATGGGGCAATCCATATATCCGAAATTCAAAAGGATGTATGCTTGCAAACTTTAAACCTGGCCGTGGTAATTTTTATGACGATGGTTTTGCTTACACCTCACCCGTTGGATTTTATTTTCCTAATGATTTTGGATTAGTGGACATGGCAGGAAATGCTTCGGAGTGGTGCCTCGATGACTTTAATCCGGCATCAGTGCCTACCGTATGGGACCTCAACCCACAGTTTATTGATAAAAATGCCTATGACAAGGAAGGCAATTCAAAAGAAAAATATAATGCCAGAAAAGTGGTGCGTGGTGGATCGTGGAAGGATGTGGCATATTATCTTGAAACAGGAACCAGAACCTATGAATATAAAGACTCTACCCGGGCTTACATTGGCTTTCGTTGTGCGATGACCAGTTTAGGACGTTCCTCAGGAACAGAATTTGGAATAGAGTAGATAATTCAAACTCTTGGTTATATTTATAAAAAAAAACGGACTAAACTTAAAATTCTAAGAATCATGGCAAAGAAAAAAGGCGGATTTGTTACGTTGTTCTTCGCAAGCATTATGCCCAAAGTATATGGCATTGGTGCTGCGGTTGTAATCATTGGAGCACTCTTTAAAATTCTCCACTTGGAAGGAGCCAACGCAATGTTGATGCTCGGCCTAAGTGTGGAAGCAGGGATATTCTTCCTGAGTGCATTCGAACCGAAGCACGAAGAAGCCGATTGGTCAAAAGTATATCCTGAATTGGCAGAGGATTATGAAGGTCCGGTTAATCCTACGGCTACCAGAATCAGCAACCGCCCTGCTGGCGAGTCGCCTCTTTTAAAATTGGATGATATGTTGAAAACAGCCAAGGTTGACCAGAATTTGTTGGACAACTTAGGAAAAGGCTTAACCAACTTGGCTACTTCAGCATCTCAAATGAGCAACCTTTCCAATGCAGCAGTAGCCACTAACGATTACGCGAAAAACGTTCAGTCAGCATCTTCGGCATTAATGGAAATGAACAAATCGTATGGCACCGCCATGAAAGCAGTATCGGCTATGGCCGATGCATCGAAGGACACCAGCGAATATCATAGCCAAGTTCAAAAAGTAACTAAAAATTTAGCGGCTCTTAATACCATTTATGAAATGGAATTAAAAGATGCTGATTCCCATGTAAAAAATATGAACAAGTTTTACGAAAGTTTAACCGGTGCCATGCAGGGGCTTTCAAAAGTAGGAGAAAACACAAGCAAGTTTACTTCTGAATTGGGTAGCTTAACTAGCAATGTTACAGCATTAAATAAGGTTTATGGTGGAATGCTCACAGCCATGAAAGGCTCAGGCAGTTAATCCGTAAGCGTAACAAATCATTAAAGTTTTTTCAGATTACGAACCAACTAAATATTAATAACCATGGCAGGCGGTAAGGAAACACCCAGGCAAAAGATGATCGGCATGATGTACCTTGTACTCACAGCGCTACTTGCCCTTAACGTAAGCAATGCGGTGCTTGAAAAATTCGCCATCATTGACAACACGCTTGTTGAAATGATTGGCGAAACAAATGCTTCCAATGATAAAAAGCTAAATGATATTTTGGGTGCCAATAAGGATGAAAGGGCGGAAGTTGCTAAGGAAAAAGCAAAGCAGGTTCGCGAGATGACCAAAAAAGTTCTTGTTTATTTGGACGGCCTCAAAAAACAGATGGCCACCGAACCCGATGGTGCAGCCATTGAAGGTGAAGAATTGGTGCTGAACACCAATAGATCGGAGGAATTGATGTTGGATCATAATAAACCCGAAGTTGGTATTGAGTATGAAAAGCAGTTGACAGATTATGTAGATAATCTTAACAAGTTAATGGCTTTGAAGGCCCCTTTTCAAAAGCTGGCAAAAAAGGCCGAAGACTATGATGAGTTTAAAGACAACACCAACCAATTAGACAAATCATTCCTTCTATTTTCGTTTCAGGGGACTCCCACCATGGCAGCAATCGCCACAGTAAGCCAGATGCAAACAGAAATCCTTGATTATGAAAGAACAGCATTGGACACATTATTTAAAAGAGCCGATGCCTCTACCATTAAATTCACCAGTGTAATACCGATGGTGCGTGCAGCATCTAATACATTGGTAGCGGGTCAGGATTATACAGCGGACATGTTCATTGCGG
Organism: Cyclobacteriaceae bacterium; assembly: GCA_043751075.1. Lineage (GTDB taxonomy): Bacteria > Bacteroidota > Bacteroidia > Cytophagales > Cyclobacteriaceae > ELB16-189. The sequence continues at coordinate 11,306 of JAYVAI010000218.1, forward strand.
CAGCCTCGGATGAAGACCCTGAAATGTTTTTGAATGATCGCCCGGTAGCTGTTGAGAAAGACGCTGTCACCGGTATAAAAATGGGTAAGATTAAATTCAGGACTTCAGCAGGCAACTATGATAAAAACGGTCTTGCTGATGGCCAGTTCAAAATCAAGATCAACGTGAAGGGCAAACCCTATGAGGA
>JAYVAI010000219.1:0-1609 GCA_043751075.1 Cyclobacteriaceae bacterium
GGCACGACTTCCGTCAACCGCTGTTGGGCACGCACCTGGTTTTCAAATTCACCGCTCCAGGCCACGCTGTAGCCACGAGGTATAGATATTTGTGCATTCACTTTTTCCTGCGCTTCGGCAATGGTGCTTCCAAGATCGCGCTCGCGAATAGAGAACTTGATGGCGATGAAACGTTTATTATTGTCGCGGTAGATAAACGCGGGCCCTGTCACCGCTTTGATTTCCGAAATCTCTTTCAACGGCACTTTGTTGCCCTTCATGGAAGGTACTTTCAGTTCTTTAATTTCAATTTCCGATTTGCGATAGGCACCTTCGTAGCGCACGCGCACATCAAATTTTTTCTCCTGCTCAAAAAACTGGGTGGCAGTTTTTCCGCCTATTGCCATTTCAATAACGGTTTCAGCGTCTGCAATGGTTATGCCATAAGCGGCCATCTTTTTTTGGTTCAGGATAATACTGAGTTCTGGCTGCCCAATGTTGCGAAGGATGCCTAAATCTTTTACACCTCTTACCGTTTTTAAAATGGTGGCGATGGAATCGGCCTTCGAATTGAGTACTTCCAGATTGTCGCCAAATATTTTCACGGCCAAGGAAGCATTGATCCCGGCCACGGCCTCGGCCACATTGTCAATAATAGGTTGCGAATAATTATACACCACACCTGGATATTGCTTCAGCTTTTGATCCATCTCTTCGATCAACTGTTCTGTGCTGATGTCGCGTTCCCATTTCTTTTGTGGTTTTAGGTTTACCTGGCATTGCACATAAAAGAAACCCGAGGGATCGGTGCCATCGTTGGAGCGGCCTATCTGCGAAAGCACGGATTCCACTTCGTCAAACTCATTTAGTTCTGCGCGGAAAATTTTTACAAATTTTACTGTTTCGTTTATCGAACTGCTCATGGGAAGTTTGGCCTCTACCCACAGGGCACCTTCATTAAGGGTAGGCAAAAATTCGGATCCTAAAAACTTAAATGAAAAAACACTGGCCACGATAATCAACATGGCAGCCCAAAAACTTTTGTTCTTGTGATGAAGTGTAAACGAGAACCCGTTTGAAACAATTTTATTGAAAAAATTTACAACTGGATTATGTTTTTCCTTCACATTCTTATCAAAAAAGATACTGCACAAAACTGGCACCAGCGTGAGCGTGAACAATAAGGCACCGAGCAAGGCAAAGCCCAATGTGTAGGCAAGTGGTGAAAATAATTTTCCTTCTACTTTCTCAAACGAAAAAATGGGGACCAGACTGGTAATGATGATAAGTTTTGAAAAGAAGATGGCCTTGCCCAATTCTGAGCCTGCCTTTTTTACAAGGCCTAATTTTGAGAGCACGTTGTATTGCGGCATCCCAATTTCATGTGCGCGTGCAGCCAACAGCACAAACAGCCCTTCCACCATCACCACGGCCCCATCAATGATGATCCCAAAATCTATCGCCCCCATTGATAGTAAGTTGGCCGACATGCCTTTCAGCTTCAAACACATAAATGCAAAGAGCAGCGACAACGGAATGATAATGGAAACGATGACCGTGCTGCGCCAGTCCAGCATAAAAATAAACACGACTATGGTTACAAATAAAATCCCTTCTACCAAGTTGCCGA
>JAYVAI010000220.1:0-4223 GCA_043751075.1 Cyclobacteriaceae bacterium
ACCCGCAGGTTGACCAACGACTTGTTTGACGACCTTGATCCATCGTTCATTCCAAACTCCAACACGATCGTGTTCAGTTCAAACCGCACCACGGATTCCCTCAGCAATAAAATAACCGATTATGCCAAATCGATAAACCGCTATAACCTTTTTCTTTTCAACCTGGACACCACCACCGTGAAAGTGATAAAGTTGACGAACACTTACGGAAGGGACTTTAAACCCAAGGCCATTGATGTGGACAATGTCTTTTATCTGAGCGACCAGCGTGGCATCATCAATCTGTTTAAGTTCAACAAACAGTCGGGCATTTATTCGCAAGTGACAAATTTTGATTCAAGCATAAAAGATTACGACATTGATTTTGTCAACCGGTCGTTGGCGATGGTGATGACCAGCAAATTGAGGGAGAATATTTTTGTGCTGAACAATTTCAACTACGACCGTAACATTTTTACCCCGGCCAGCAGGCGCAAAGAAGTGATGCAGGCAAAAGTGATTACCGAGAAGCGCAAGCAAGAACAAGCACCGGCAAAAAACATGACCGTGAAGGATTTGATCAACCAGCGGCTAAAAGAAAAACGCGACACCACCCAGCAAAAAACAGAACCTGTGAAGCAAGATTCCGTGACGAAAAAAACCGGTGAAATAAATACCGATGCCTATACCTTCGATGTGCCCGAGCAGCAAGACACCCTAAAGCCCGCAGCCCCGAAAGAAAAACCCATCAACACAGACGATTATGTTTTTGAGGATGAGGCGGTGAAAGCCAAGCAGCCAAGCGAAACATTTCTTACACGGTATATGAAAGCGCGCGAAGCCACCCGCGTAACAGGCCCCTTTCCGTATGACGCAAAATTTAGCTATGAAAGCGTGACAACTAATGTTATGATTGATCCATTATGGGGAATGGGTGCGAAAATCGAAACGCAGATGAATGATATTTTGCAGAACATACGCATACTGGGCGGTATCCAATTTGCAATCAACCCGAGCCCAATAGCCGCTGACCCCAATGGATCAAGCCAAAGACTTGCCGACTTTAAAAATGGGAGTGTATATGGAGAAGTGCAATATGTGCCCTATCGCATTGACTACTCTATTCGTTTTGATCGCAAAGTTCTTTATTGGGAGACTCCTCAGGAGCGTGCTGTGGATTCAGAACTTCAAAAATATTCATTTCAGAAAATTGAGTTTGGTGCATCGTATCCTATTTCTGTGCGCACCCGCATATCGCTAAAACCGTTTCTTGGGTTCACCAAGTTTACAGACCGGGGAATGAGTATTCCCCAAGGCATTGGGCCTGAATTTAGATTGTCGGAGCATCAGGTTTTTTCGGGCGGAAAATTAGAGGCAGTTTACGACAATTCGGTAACCACTGGCATGAATCTGATAGAAGGCACTCGCGGCAAAATATCAGCCATTCACTATTCTGCCTTGGGCAACAGCGAGAAAAGTTTTTCCCGTATTTCGTTGGACGTGCGGCATTATCAAAAAATTTATAAAGAGATCGTGTTTGCGTTGAGAGGTTTTGCAGGCACATCGTTTGGCAACTCCCCAAAAAAATACCTGCTCGGTGGCGTGGACAATTGGGTTTTAAGGAGTACAAATATTGATGGACTTCAGCATCCGTTTGTTAGCAAAGTTGGCACCTATAACGAGAATCTATTGTTCACGGAGTTTGCAACCAGCTTGCGTGGATTTGATTATGCCACCTTGTATGGCAACAATGCAGCCATCGGGAGCGCTGAGCTCCGCGTGCCGTTGATCCGCGCACTTTCCAGCGGCCCCATCACATCAAATTTTTTCAGGAACCTTCAGTTCACAGCGTTTTACGACATAGGCACCAGTTGGACGGGCGCCATTCCGCTCAACTCACTAAACAGTGTGCGCAAGAGAGTGGTGCCAGAAAATGAATCGGGCAGCCCTTTCAAAGTGGAGATCAATGAATACCTGAATCCGTGGCTCTATAGTTACGGGCTTGGCTTCCGCACGTTGATGTTGGGCTACTACGTGAAATTTGATTTGGCATGGCCGGTAGAAAACTATACGGTAAAAGACCCACGGCTTATGGTTAGTTTGGGTTTCGATTTTTGATTGGAATATCTTCACGAGGGTGTATGACAAATTGCACCGGGCTTTTTTCATTCTGCTACAAAATTATTGGGATCGCGGCTCATGTTGGCTTTATCATCTTATTGAAACCTTTTGACGGGCCGCGATGACGTTCTTAGAAAGTGGTTGTAGTGTTCTAAATTGAAATGTCATTCCGGGCGAGGCAATAATCTTTAATTTTGGTCCCCTCTAAAACGAGACCCTGCCTACCGGCCAGGCAGGCCGGAATCCCACAATACGAAAGTCATTTGATCAAGAGGGTGCAGTTTGTCATACACCCATTCACGAAGTGCCCACTTTTTTTTTGTAATTTTAATTTATGAACAATACGCGCTTAGACATACGGCATAAGTTATACGATTTCATCCGCGTAGCCGATGACAAAAGGCTGTATGCCATTTATCATTTGCTTGAAAATGAAATTGAGGAGACACAAGAATGGTGGAAAGACAAGGCATTTACCAGTGAGCTTGACCAACGATACAAAGCACTTGAAGTTGGAGTAGATAAAGGATTAACCTTGGGCGAGCTTAGAAACGGAGTAAGCAAACTCCGTAAAAGAAAATATGGGTAGGCAGTCCTTGTTAGGGTTGGTCGCCTGACCAACTTTTCTCAAATCTTCATTTTGCCCTGTCGATTATGAAATTCTTTGGGCTGCACTAAATTGGAAGTTTCTCATCGTTGCGGGTCAACAACACTTTTCTGTTAAGTTTAGATTTTGATTTTTGATATGCTGTGCTATTCCTCCGATCTAGGTAAATCCAAACTTGGTCAAAATTAAATTACCTTCGCCCAACGATTGAAATAATTTACTCAATCGTTCTTAGCTATGATAAAATCCATGACAGGCTTTGGCCAGGCCACCCTGAACACAGGCGATGTGAACATTTCCGTAGAAGTAAAAAGCCTCAACTCAAAATTTCTTGATCTTAACCTTCGCCTGGCAAAGCAATTTTCTGAAAAGGAACTTGACCTGCGCAATATCATTGCCGAAAAATTGGAGCGTGGCAAGGTGTCGCTATCCATCGACTATCAGCAAACCGGGCGCGTGGAGATACGCCAATCGTACAACGAAGCTCTCTTTGTGGCCTACTACAACGAGTTGAAAAAGTTGGCGACCAAAGTGAACACAACTTCGCACGATTATATTTTTCAACTGGCATTAAATTCCCCGGAGGTGATACAAGGCAATGGCAAAGAAGAGCTGGACCCGGTCGAGTGGGAGCGGGTGAACCGGCTCGTGATGGAAGCCATTCTAAAATGCGAACAGTTCCGGTTGGCCGAAGGCAAGGTGCTTGAGGAAAAATTAGTTGGGTATATTCATGCTATTGGCGATGGGCTACAGGAAGTGGAAGTGCTCGACCCCAAGCGTGTTGAAAAAGTGCGCAGCAAAATCAAAGGCAGCATTACCGAATTTTTTGGCAGCGAAGGATTTGATCCCAACCGGCTTGAACAGGAAATTATTTTTTACATAGAGAAACTCGATATCCACGAGGAGCGTGTGCGGTTAAAAACCCACCTCGACTATTTCTTAAAAGCCCTTGGCGACAAACAATCCAACGGAAAAAAATTGGGGTTCATAGCCCAGGAAATTGGCCGCGAGATAAACACCATTGGCAGCAAAGCCAATGACGCAGAAATGCAAAAGCAGGTGGTGATGATGAAGGAAGAACTTGAAAAAATCAAAGAACAGTTGAACAATGTGTTGTAAATTTTACCACTCACATAAAGATTGTTTTGAGTTCTAAAGTGCCGAGTTATTTTAGTTCCATAAAACACAAACCCGAACAACCATGAAAAAATTAAAACTGATCTTCCCCATTGCTTTGCTGATGTCAATAGCGATGTGGTCTTGCCAGAAATCGGCCAACCAGGAAACTACCGAGGCGATGCCAAACGCTTTGACCGATGAAGAAAAAGCTGCCGGGTGGGAATTGCTGTTCGATGGAGCCACTTTAGACGGATGGAAACGGTACAATCATGACACCATTGGCCCCCTCTGGACCGTAAAAGAGGGAATGATCGTTTGTGATGGAACCGCACTTGGCGAGGGCTCCAAGGATCTTGGCTCGCTTACAACCATTAAAACCTTTGGCAACTTTGACTTG
>JAYVAI010000221.1:0-4216 GCA_043751075.1 Cyclobacteriaceae bacterium
GAATTTTTACGTCAGCTAAAAAAGAAAATCCTGAGTTGTCAAGGAATGTAGTTTTTTTCTATTCATCCATTCTCCTTTTTCTGTTTTCGCTGGGCACCAGGATTATTCTCCCGTCATGGTCTGCGGTAATCGGGGCACTGGGCATTTTAGCTTCTGCTCCGTTCTTAATATCACTTATCCGGCATAGGCAATTTGATTATTCGGGCAAATCAACGACACTATTTCAATTTATTGTTGCCGCTAAGAATAAAGCCGGGCTTCTTTTTTTGTTTTTTATATGTTTAGGTATATACATCAGCCTGTCAGATTTCAATATCATTCCCGCCATAGAGAACGCAGAAAAGCCCCGCACCTACATTGAACTGATCAACAATGCCGAAACCGGAAAAGAAAAACAGGTGGATGGTAAATACCAACATGAGGCCTATAAAGGGGCGATGGATAAATTTTTGGATAGACATGGGGTGAAGTAGCCACTCCGCTATTCTCAAATCCGCACCAAACTTTGCTTGGTGGCCGCACTCACTTTATCTTTTCCCGAATGCAGTTCATTGTCAATGGCATTCAATAGTGATGCGGTGAAAAACGACAAGCGCATTGGTTGAAGCATGCAGCATACCTCAACTCTTGCTGGCACTCGACCACGCCTTGGCCACTACCAAAAGAAAAGAAGTTGAGTTTGGCTATGATGCGATCTGAACGATAGGGAAATAAATTGGCAATTGAAGATTCAACATGGCAAGCGAAAAACGTTTTCTGACTTACAACCTATTGGCTCTATTGTGCGCTACTTGGTTTTACTACTTCAATGTGGTTTTTGTTTTTCCTTTCGCCATCATCGGATTTTTTCTTTGGCGCAATGGGCGCGGGGCCGAAAAGAAACTGTTGAACAAAATCACAGGCTGGATGCTCTTGGCAGGGTTGGTAAGTTCGATTGGGTATTTAATAGTGGTCTCGTTGAACAATTAGTTCGGTAGGATTGGCTAACTAAATCCAACAGGCAGCATTACATGTCAAACTAAAAGCATATTTTTGCGCCCGCATTATATAAGCAGATGAAAAAAATAATTGAATCCAGAAAACTCCTAGGGGTTGATAAAGCAGCAGAGCTTAAGGAACTGAAAGCCATCTACCGGAATTTTATGAAGGATTGGCATCCCGATAAATTTCAGGACAGTGAAGGGGCGAAGTTAGAGGCCGAAGAAAAAAGCAAAGCGTTTATTGAAGCCTATCATTTGCTTGTGAGCGTGGCACCGGAAACGCATGCCCAACAGTTGGAAAAATATTCGGAGGTGATCAAGTCTTCAAAAATTATTGACTTTCAATACAAAGCCCAAACCCTTCAAGTGAACTTTGCCGATGGCAGCAGCTACGAATACTTTGGCATCCCAAAAAATGTATATGGCAAATTAGTAAATTCAGATGCGCCCGACCGGTTTGCACGCAGGCACATCTATCATTCATTTGTTTACAGATTGGTGAGCAAGGCGGTGGAGCAAATTGACAATTGATGAAAGGGGTTGTGAGTGATTTACCCTCAGTTAATCCTCCCAATCAAATTCCTCCTCGCTCAGTTCTAATTCTTTTTTCTTTTTCTTTCCCTTCAGCTTAAAGGCGTCTTTCAGTTCCTGCACTTCTTTTTTCAGGTCGCTGGCGATTTTCTTTTTCACTCCCTCTTTGTCGTAGCTGATGATATACTGGCTGGTGGTGCCGGTAATTTTAAGGAAAATTTTTGCTTTGCCTCCACCCTCCTCTTCAATGGCACCAAAGGCTTCGTCCGGGTCAATTTTCTTTTTGCTGCGCAGCGGTGCCACCACCCGGTAATCAATACGCTGGTCGAACGTGTGCGTACCGCTAAGGCGGATGTCGGTGGCATTGCTTTTAATGTCCATCTGCGGCAGGTAAATGGTTTTGTTCTCTATGTGGATTTCATTTTTCAGGTCGGCAAAGCGCAGCCTGTTCAGGCTCTCGTCATCCAGATACTTGTTGAGTTTTTTCAACGGCTCGAAATTGTTGATCTCACCGTTTTTTATCACGGCACTTATGTCCGCGATAAGCGTGGGCGAAATCAACTCCAATTTTTCGTTCAGCACCATTTCCAAATCCACATCGGCAAAAGCCTGGCCCCTCAGGTGTTTGTCTTGAATAAAATCCTGATAGAAATTTTCGAATACATAAAACACACTGTCTATGTGTATGCCGTTGAGTTTAAACGTGCTCACCACATCTATCGCTTTTGGATTTTTCGCATCCACAATTCCGCTCAGCGAAAGTGAGCCGCCCATCGTGTTCATGGCAATCGTGCGCGACACGGCCACCTGGTCTTTCACCAACAGGTCGCCTTTTATTTGCGTTGGTTTAAAACGTTTGTACGTCATCCGCTGCACATCGCAATTAAAGTTAAGTTGCACGGTGGGTGCAATGGAAAACTTGTATTTGTCCGATTGCCCTTCGCCAAAGGCAATGGCAAAAAGCTGGTCGAGGTCTATGTACTTCGATTTCAATTCTGCTTCAATGCCAATGGGTTGATTTTCAAAAATCAAAAAGGTGATGATGTTTTTAAAAAAACCATTGAGCAAAAAATCGCTGTTGCCAAGCTGGCCGCCCACATTGCTAAGCGCGAGGTCGTTGTTGTTGAACTGGAGCGATCCGTTCACATCGTGGAATTTTACTTTTTGTTTTCCATACAAAAAGCTGATGTGCTCCAACGAAACCGATCCGCTCGCGGTGGTCATCTGCGCGGTGGCTTTTTTCTTGAGCAGAGAAGTTTGTCCCTGGAAAGAAATATCGGCCGTGATTGTTCCTTCCGGCTCGTTAATTTCCTCTATGGGATAAAAGCCAAAAACAGAAACCGCATCCAGCGTTCCTTTGAAATCGAAAATCAGATACGGGTCATCGAATTTTTTTACCGTCAGGTTGCCCGAAAATGATTTTCCGTTCAGTTCACCTTCAATGTTTTTGAGGAACAGTTGGGCTTCCGAAAAATCGGTAAGCGAAGGACTGGCAAAAGACCCGTTCAGGTTTGCGTGCGAAATTTTTGTCTGATAGTCGGGATGAAAAAGGGTGGCATCGGTACAGCCAAAGGCAGCCGACAGCAACGGGCTTTTCCGGTCGCTGATCTCGCCCTTCACGGTGAGGCTGAAAAACACATTGCCTTCGCTGCGGTATTTTTTTAGTTTGCTGCCGGTGGCATAGGGCAATAAGGACAAGAGCGTTTGTATGTCGGTGTCTTTGCCTTCAGTTTTCAAATCAATTATTTTTTTTCCTTTGAATTGATAACTGCCGCTCACATCAAATTGTGAGCGGGCGGTGGTAAGCGAAGAGGGCTTGAACACTATTTCCTTCTTCGCATCATCATAATCAAAAGAGACATTGACCAAAAAATTTTTGTTTACAAGAAAGAGGGAATTGCCTATCCCGATTTGTTCGGACAGCAGGTCGCCTTCTGTTTCAATGCTGTACCTGTCACCGGTGGCGGCAATGGATGCCACCATTTTTTCACTGTTGAATACATGATGCTGTTTCGATTGCTGGTCGCGGTAGCTCACCACGGTTTCGGCCAATTGCACCTGGCGCAAATCAAAACGCACCGAGCCAGCCGAAGCACCTTTTGTTTCTTTCAGTATGGTGAAATTATTTTTGCCTGCCGCATTCACCTTTAGGTTGGTTTCGCTGCCTGTAACCGAAAGCCCACGGATGGAGTAGTTGCCACTCCATACTTCAATGGGATTGAGCTTAAAGGAAATCCTTTCGGCAGTGAGCAACGGGTAAATGTCCGGATGGCTGTCTTCCACATATACGTCTGTAAATTCGATGGCCAAGTTTGGGAAGTTTGCAAAGGGCGAGACATCGATCTTGCCGATTTTCACGGGGGTGCTCAGGCTTTTGTTTGCCTCGCTGATGAACTGTTGGATAATGCGGTCTTTGAAAAGAAACACCGAGATGACCAGCCCCGAAAACAGGACGAACACCGAGAGCAGGAGATACAAAAGGATTTTACGAAGGATTTTCAAAAAGTTTAAAAAATGGTTGTGCAAAAATACGGTACAAGAATTAAACCAGAGAAGGGAATTTTTATTTTAATCCTACTTTGTCAAGTTCTAAATTTGCGTATTACCATTATCAAAATAGTAGTTACACAATACCGCAAGCCCTGAAAGGGCGCTATCAAGTAACGCAGGGTGCAGCCCTGCGTTTTAAAGTGTAGAGATGTATC
>JAYVAI010000222.1:0-1599 GCA_043751075.1 Cyclobacteriaceae bacterium
ATTGAGTGCCTTTGCATCCTGTTTGCAACTATTAAAGTTGTGCCACTTCCCATGAAAGGGTCAAGTACCGTATCACCTGGTTTAGTGAATAGTTTTATAAACCATTCAGGAAGTTCCTCCGGAAATGCAGCAGAATGATTTTTGTTGTTACACTCTGTGGCAAGGTGAAGTACATTTGTCGGATATGCTTTGTCACGGTCAATCCAATTGGAAATATTTTTACCAAAACCACTGCCAACTTTCGAGTTGTCTCTGATTTTATCAGTGCTGCTGAGTTTCTTCAATCTTGCTTTTGCCCAATCTCCCATTGGTACCATCACTTCGTCTTGGTACATGCTGAAGTGCTTCCTTTTGTTAAATTGCAATAGTCGCTCCCAACTATCACGAAAGCGATTTGGCCACTTTCCAGGATAACTGTTTTTCTTGTGCCAAATAAATTCCTCAGTCCAAAACCAACCTTGTTTGCGCATCGCTAAAATCAACTCCATAACATAAATACTGCGTTCGCCTTCAACAACTTTCTCCTTGATGTTAAGAATAAAAGTTCTGGTGGGTTTAAGAACTCTCAAAAGTTGTTCGGAAATGTGTAAGAACCAATCCACATATTTATCGTGATGGATACCTCCGTATGTGTCCTTACGCTGGTCTGCGTAAGGAGGTGATGTAACAATTAAATCAACATAATCGTCAGCAAGTTTTGCGAGCTCGATTTTATTGTCTCCAAGATATATTTCATTTCGTGCTTCCATTCCAGTATCACTTCCTTTTGCCTCAAATGTAGGATTAAAATTGTTTGTGCAAGTTCAAAAATTGTCAAAATGTTCCACTTCAACTCATGGATTGATAAACGCTGCCGACTTGAACAATGCTTCCACAAACTCTTGTGCAAAGGGATTGATATAGTTTAAAATGGTCTGTGGGAAAATCCCAAAAAATAATAGTGTCAATGCCAACGGCAGTAACATGATGTATTCCCTTCTGTCAATATCATTCAGTTCGGCCACCGGCACTTTTACTGAGTAGGGGCCATAGAACATGCGTTGAATTGTCCACAGAAAATAACCAGCACCAAGCACCAGCCCAAACGTAGCGGCCAGGGCCATCCATATTGGTATGAGCCCGTTGTTTTGCTGCGATAGAAAGGCACCCAATAAAATCATCACTTCACCAATAAATCCGGCAAAGCCCGGCAAGCCCAAACCCGCGAAGAATGCCACCAGCACAAACGCGGTGTAAACTTTCATTTTGCTGGCGAGGCCCGAATAGTTTTCTATCAGCCTGTCGTAAGTACGATCGTACAGCACACCGGCAATCAGAAACAACATGGCCGCGATCATCCCGTGACTGAACATCTGATACACGGCACCTGTAATTCCTTCTACCGTGCCGGAGGCTATGCCCAACAACACAAAGCCCATGTGCGACACCGAAGAATACGCGATAAGCCTTTTCAAATCTTTGGATGAAAGGGCATTGAGCGCGCCATAGATAATGGATACCACGCCAACAAAGCCAACCAGCCAACTGAAATAAATCGCACCATCAGGAAAAATGGGATAGGCAAACCGGAGCAATCCGTAGCCACCGAATTTTAAAAGC
>JAYVAI010000223.1:0-11435 GCA_043751075.1 Cyclobacteriaceae bacterium
CATATATTGGTTGTAAGCTCTGTAAATCTTTTGGCCACAGGCCGGGTGGCGCGCATAGCCGAGCAGCATTGTCTTGATGATGCTGGCGATTTTTGAAATGCGAGCCGTTGCCAACTGTTGAGCAAAAGGCAAAGCGGCCACAAAGTAATCACGCGCCTTGCTCTTGTTTTGCCACTCCATCATTTTACCCGTCTCCCAATTTCCTTTCATCAGCCCAAAAGTATAATCCAACTTTTCGGAAAGCATGAGTGAGGCATCCAAGTAATATAAGGCAGAGTCTTTGTTGGTGGGCGAAACTTGTAAGGCCAGTTTCATCAGGAGGTTTGCCTTGACAGTATCGGGGGCCATATCCTTAATCCGTTGGCGAAGGGCATCGCTATTCTGAGCGTGCCCCATAAGGCAATAAATAGAAAGAAGAAAAATGGACCAGGCTTTCACGGCAATAATAATGCGCGTAAGTTGTTTAAACCCTAGATGCCAAACAACAAGCGACATTTTTTAGTTTTCATCATTCGGGAGTAATAGTTCCTCTCTATTTGGCCATCCGGGATTAACTGACACGCTAATAAATCATTCAGGCATGTTTCGTACTTCCGCCATAACTAGTATTTTTACACCACTTATGGCGAAACCACGAAATACTACAAATTCCCTGATTGGCCGATTGAGCGAGCACAAAAGGTTGAGAGATTTGCTAGAGACCAAGGAATCCGAACTCGTGGCCATTATGGGCCGAAGAAGAGTTGGAAAAACTTTCCTTGTCAAAAATGTGTATCAGCATGAATTGGTTTTCCACATCACAGGCATTCAAAATGCCAAGAGAAAAGTACAGCTTGAAAATTTTATTGAGGCCCGCAATACCTTTTTTCCAAAAAGCAAAAGTTGGGATAGTCCCAAAAATTGGTTTCAGGCATTTAGTCAACTCAAGACGCTACTGAGCCATATCACCAAAAAGAAAAAAGTTCTGTTCTTTGACGAACTGCCTTGGATGGCCACCGGCAGCACGGAGTTCCTCAAAACATTCGACCATTTTTGGAATGCTTGGGCCGTTGACCAAAATGTGATAGTGGTGATTTGCGGCTCGGCAACATCATGGATGATATCCAACATCATCAAAGACATTGGTGGTTTACATAATCGTGTTACCCAGCGGCTATTCTTGATGCCTTTCACCCTGCGCGAAACCGAAAGCTATTTTGCCTCGCGCCAAATCCAAATGCCACGCTATTCCATATTGCAAATTTATATGGCGATGGGCGGCATACCGTTTTATCTTCGTGAAGTAAAAAGAGGCGAGTCGGCAGTGCAGGCCATTGACCGGGTTTTCTTTGGCAAACAAGCCGCCCTTCATGGCGAGTTTGATAACTTGTACAAAGCCCTTTTCAAAAACCATCCACGGCATATTGAAGTTATCCGGGCATTGGCCAAGCAATGGAGGGGCCTCACGCGTCATGAGATTATTGATAGCACCTCTTTCTATACAGGTGGTGGGCTGTCGGTTATTTTAGATGAGCTTGAGTCTTCCAATTTTATTCAATCATACATTCCATACGGAAAGAAAGCCAGGGAAAAGATTTATCGCTTGATTGATGAGTACTCTCTTTTTTACATCCACTTTATAGAGCAGAATAAAAATCAGGCCTTGTATTGGAAAAAGAAACACAACACACCTGTAGTAAAAACGTGGAGCGGATATGCTTTTGAATCGCTGTGCATGAAGCATGTGGAGGGCATTAAGAAAAAGTTGGGCATTTCGGGAATCTATACACACGAAGCCAGTTTTGTAAAACGAAAAGATAAGGCTACTGCGGGGTGTCAAATTGATATGCTCATTGACCGGGCTGACAATGCCGTAAATATCTGCGAAATGAAATTTTACAACGGTCAGTACACCCTTACGGCCAATGATGTGAAGGAACTGCAACAAAAGCGAAATGTTTTTCAGTTGGCCACCGGTTCTAAAAAACAATTGTTCATCACGCTTGTTACAACCAACGGGATTTATCCAAACAAATATGCCCACATTATAGATAATCATGTGGAGATGGACGCCCTGTTTCTCTAAAATAGCCCTTTCGTATTTCCGCCATAACTCGGTCTTTTGCACCACTTATGGCGGGTTCACGATTTATCTTCTATGGGCGTATCATCCAGAAACAGAGCGATGCTTGACTCAAACTTGAACAACAAAAAGGGGATAATAAGAAGGACACGAGAATAATTTTTGCCCTACACCAAATACTCAAACAAATTCTCGTTTTGATTTACAAGTGTATAATTGAGTTTGTGGCTGTCCATCCTCCCGATGAGCAAATCAAAATCTTCTTTAGATTTTACTTCTATACCGATCAATGCCGGGCCGGTTTCTTTGTTGTGCTTTTGGATAAACTCAAAGCGAACAATATCATCGTTGGGGCCCAGGATGTGGTTGACAAATTCTTTGAGCGCACCTGGCCTTTGCGCAAAGCGAACAATAAAATAATGTTTGAGGCCTTCATACAGCAATGATCTCTCTTTGATCTCCTGCATGCGGTCAATGTCGTTGTTGCCACCACTCAAAATGCACACAACTTTCTTTCCTTTTATTTGATTTGCATATTGATCCAACGCTGCAATAGACAATGCTCCTGCTGGCTCAGCCACTATTGCATCTTCATTATACAATTGAAGAATAGTGGAACTTACTTTGCCTTCGGGCACGAGCAGCATATCAGATAAAACTTCTTTACAGATCGAAAAGGTAAGGTCACCTACTTTTTTTACAGAGGCACCATCCACAAATTTCTGAATGGTATCCAACACTACGGGCTTGCCTGCTTTCAATGCCGCTTTCATGGAAGGTGCACCTTGCGGCTCCACCCCAATAATTTTTGTTTGTGGCGAATAGGTTTGAAAATAACTTCCAAGCCCGGCACACAATCCACCTCCACCGATGGGAACAAAAACATAATCAATGTTTGATTGATCGTCAAGGATTTCCTTTCCCACAGTCCCCTGGCCTTCCATTACTTTTACATGATCGAAAGGAGGAATAAACACATTGTTGTTCTGCGTTGAATATTCCAGCGCATGGGTTTGGCAATCATCGAATGTATCGCCTATCAAAATGACTTCAATATTGTCGCCTCCAAACATCCGCACCTGATTGATTTTTTGTTTGGATGTGATGGCCGGCATATAGATCACGCCTTTGATATTGAGCAGCTTGCACGAGAAGGCAACACCCTGTGCATGATTGCCCGCACTGGCGCACACCACACCCCGCTTTCTCTGCTCTTCGTTGAGGCTTTGAATTAAATTATAAGCTCCACGAATTTTGTAAGAGCGGACTACCTGCAAGTCCTCGCGCTTCAAATACACTTCGCACCCAAATTGCTCCGACAGCTTGCGATGAAACTGGAGTGGTGTTTTTAATACCACGGGCTTCAACACTTCGTAGGCAGCGTTGATGTCGAGTTTTTGTTTTATAGTTTCAACCATGTTTTAAAAAGTAGGCAGTAGGCAGAGTGCAGTAGGCAGTGAGCTTACTGCATCATTCATACCGCATACTATTGTTATCTTTTAACGGCCATAATTATTCCTGTTGACCAAACTTGTTTTGTTAGTGACAGATCATTTCGCTGCTCTAAAATATTGACAAGGTCAATTGCCTTTTCGGCATGACCGTCAGGCCAGTTCGGCTGAGGCAACATATCATCAATAATATAAAGACCACCTTTGTTCAGCATGGACAATACTTCTTCCAGTAGAAGATATTTGCCATGCCAGGTGTCAGCAAAGATGTAGTCGTATTTTTGGTTGTTGTTCTTTTCAACCCACTCACTGCCATCGGTGCAAATAAGTTTTAAGCGCCTGTCATTCCCTAAAAACGATTGGGCGATTTCAAGAAACTTTGGATCGTTGTCAATTGAAGTGAGTGCAGAATGCTCATCCATCCCATCCAATATCCACGAAGTAGATAAACCGGTTCCGGTTCCTAGTTCAAGAAACTTTCCGGCAGGTTTTGAACTTGCCAACGTTCTAAGCAAAGAACACGTAAGCACATCAGAAGCCATAGTGAAGCCAGAAAGTTTGGTGGCCTCTTCTATGCTATGATATTTTTTGGGATATGTTTGATGGATTGTTTCGGTCATTGTGTTTAAATAATTGACAATTGACAAATAGGCAATTGACAAAACTTTGTGGCTCCATGGTCTTCTTTTGCCTAGCTGATTCTATTAGGAGAAGGCCAACCTTAGTAGAGAATCATTTGTAGAAGTACCTTCTACCTTATTACTATTTTACTCAACAATCGGTAGAATAATAAGGTAATAAGGTTGGCAGGATTTCATAAAACGATTCTCTACTAAGGTTAGAGCCTACTTATAAAACTGGCAATTAAAATTTTACCCACTTCAAACGTCATGGAGCCATCTTTGTCAATTGCCCATTTGTCAATTGTCAACTTAGTTTATCATGCTCGCTTCCACTTTATCTTTCTCCGGCCTCAAGGCGCGCACGGCTGCACCCGCCTGCCACAATTCGCTGTCACGAACTTCTTTCAATTCTTCGGCAAGTTTTTCGCGGTAGTCGGGCTTGCTGCAAGTTTCAATAGTGCGCTTTGCTTCGGCACCGCTGGCAACACTTTCATACAATTCTCTGAACACCGGAAGGGTGGCGGCTTTGAATTTCTTTTTCCAATCCAAGGCACCACGTTGTGCCGTGGTCGAGCAGTTGGCATACATCCAGTCCATACCATTCTCGGCCACGAGTGGCATCAAACTTTGCGTAAGTTCTTCCACGGTTTCGTTGAAGGCTTCTGACGGTGTATGTCCTTTTGATCTCAACACTTCATATTGCGCTTCAAAAATTCCGGCAATAGCACCCATCAACGTTCCGCGTTCGCCTGTCAAATCAGAGTAAACTTCTTTCTTGAAATCAGTTTGAAACAAGTAGCCCGAACCAACACCAATGCCCAGTGCAATTGCTTTTTCGGTTGCTTTGCCCGATGCATCTTGAAACACGGCATAGCTTGAGTTGATGCCTTTGCCTTGCAAGAATAATCTTCTTACGGAAGTTCCCGATCCCTTTGGTGCGGCTAACACCACATCAATATCGGCAGGGGGAATGATCCCGGTTTGTTCTTTGAATGTAATTCCAAAGCCGTGCGAAAAATACAATGTCTTTCCTTTTGTTAAGTAAGGTTTAATGGTGGGCCATAGTGCTATCTGCCCGGCATCGGAAAGAAGAAATTCTAAAATCGTTCCGCGCTTGGCGGCTTCTTCAATGTCGAACAATGTTTCGCCAGGAACCCAGCCGTGCTCTACTGCTTTGTCCCAGGTTTTAGAACCTTTGCGCTGACCAACAATTACGTTGAATCCATTGTCGCGCAAGTTCAACGCTTGTGCAGGGCCTTGCACTCCGTATCCAATGATTGCAATCGTTTCGTTTTTCAAAATATTCAATGCTTTCTCCATCGGAAATTCCTCGCGCGTCACTACTTCTTCCAGTGTTCCTCCAAAATTAATCGTTGCCATTTTATTAAGTGTTTAGGTTTGTTTTGTTTTAAAAAGAATTCAGAAGACAGAAGTCAGAAGTTAGAATTTAGGAAATAGGAGTTTGGAGTTGTTTACAATTTTAATTTTGCTTTGCTTTGCTTTTTCTCCTCGCGCTTAATACTAACTACTATCTACTACCTCCTAACTACTATCTATTATTTTTCAATCCACATCAACAATTTTTTCGCTGAGTTCAAAATATTCAGTATTGCCTTGGTAAACTTTAACGCTGTCAACCTCGATCAACTTTTCAAGTTGGGCGGTTACTTTCTCAATCAAATCGGGGGTTGTAAAGAGTAACATGATCACACCCCCTCTGCGAAAATCATTCTCATTCTCATGCGCCATTAATTTTTTAATCCTCACCCGCCTACGGTTCAAAATATTGATGATCCGGTTGAGGACAGAAAAATTATTGTCGGATGTCAGCTCTAAGGTGAATTCTTGTTTCATTCGTTTTAATTTTAAAAGAAGTCAGAAGACAGAATTTAGAAGTCAGAATTTGCCTACTGCCAACTAAAAAAGAAGTCTGAAGTTAGAAGTCAGAATTCAGAATTTTCTATTGCCTACTTTCTTGTTAATTGCCTATTTGTCAACTTCTTTTTCCTACTGCTCCCGATAGCTATCGGGACTGCCACCTGTTTACTGCCAACTTCTAAGTTCCTACTTCTTAACCGGGTATTTCCAAAATCACTTCTCCCACTCCTGCGCCTGCAGGCACCATGGGGAAAACATTATCTTCTTTGCCCACTACCACTTCCAAAAAGTAAGATGTTTTTGCGTCAAGCATTTCCTGCATGGCCGCATCGAGGTCTTCGCGCTTCTCTACTTTTCTTGCTGTGATGTTATAGGCCTCTGCAATTTTTACAAAATTGGGGTTCTCCATTTCTGTAAAGGAGTAGCGCTTGCTATGAAATAGTTGTTGCCACTGGCGCACCATGCCGAGGAAATTATTGTTCAGCACCATAATCTTCACGGGAATTTTATACTGCATGATGGTGCCCAGTTCTTGCACCGTCATCTGATAGCCGCCATCGCCAATCACGGCCACCACTTGTTTGTGCGGCATGGCCAACTTAGCACCCATGGCCGCAGGAAGTGCAAAGCCCATAGTGCCTGCCCCACCCGAAGTGACATTGGTGCGCGGGTTCTTGTATTTATAATAACGGGAAGTAACCATTTGGTGCTGGCCCACATCGGTAACAACAATGGCCTCACCGTTTGTTTTGTTGGATAGGCAATTGATCACCTCGGCCATCATCAACTCGTCTGTTTTGGGATTGAATTCATGCTTGATTACTTTTTCATATTCGATCTTGTCCATCGCATGAAAACTCTCCAGCCAATCGGAATATGTTTTTGATTGACATTGCTCTGTCAATGCTGTCAATGCTGCCAATGCTTCCTTCGCATCGGCCAGTATAAATGCTTCGGCCTTGATAATTTTATTGATCTCTGCTTTGTCGATATCGATGTGAACAACCTTCGCCTGTTTGGCGTACTTGCTCACATTGCCAGTTACGCGATCGTCAAAACGCATGCCCACTCCAATCAATACATCGCATTCGTTGGTGTTTACATTGGTGGCATAGTTGCCGTGCATGCCGAGGTAGCCAACATAGTTGGGATGATCTTGTGGAAAAGCCCCGAGCCCCAACAATGTGGAAGCAACCGGTATTCCTGTTTTTTCTGAGAAAGCAATCAGTTCTTTTGTGGCGCCCGAAAGCAACACACCTTGCCCGGCTAAAATATAAGGACGTTTGGCATTGTTGATCAATGTAGCGGCAGCCTCTACTTGAGCGGCTTGTAAAACGGGTTTTGGTTTGTAGGTGCGAATGTGTTCACATTTCTCATACTCAAACTCTTCGATCAATTCATTCTGTGCATTCTTAGTGATGTCGATCAACACGGGGCCCTGCCTTCCTGTTTTGGCAATGTAAAATGCTTTCGCCACAGCGGGCGCAATATCTTTTGCTTCCGTCACCTGCACGTTCCATTTCGTAACGGGAAGAGTAGTATTGATCACATCGATTTCCTGAAATGCATCCGTGCCCAGCAAATGCGCAAACACCTGGCCAGTGATGCACACTACCGGAGTTGAGTCGATCAACGCATCGGCCAAGCCCGTAACTAGATTTGTTGCACCTGGGCCCGATGTTGCCAACGCCACACCTACTTTGCCCGACACGCGCGCAAACCCTTGGGCAGCATGAATCGCTCCTTGCTCGTGCCGTACTAAAATGTGGGTCAACTTATCGGCATAATCATAAAGCGCATCATACACCGGCATGATGGCACCGCCCGGATAGCCGAACATTACATCCACCCCTTCGGCCACTAAGCAATTCAACAAGATTTGAGAACCAGAAATCTTGTTCGCCACAGGTTTTGCGGCAACTGTTTCTTTTTTAACTTTCTCTGTTGCTACCATTGTCTTTCGTTTTTCAACAATCATATCACTACTTCGGGTTCAGATTATTTTTTCTTTTACTATAATCATTTCATCCCCTTCGGGATTTTTTTTCGATTTCACTTCGCCTATTGCCTACTGCCTACTGCCTCAGTCTTCGTCAGTAACGCATCCATCGGCAGCTGTTTTTACTTGTTTTGAATATTTATAGAGCACACCGCTTGTCACGCGAAGTGCCGGTTGTTTGTAATGCGATTTTCTGATTGCGATAGTTTTTTCATCCACCAATAAATTGATCTGATGTTTCCTTACATCTATTTCAATCCAATCGTTGTCTTCCACCAATCCGATAAGGCCGCCTTCATAAGCTTCGGGTGTGATGTGGCCAATTACAAAACCGTGTGAGCCTCCTGAAAATCTTCCGTCTGTAATCAGGGCTACCGATTTTCCAAGACCAGAGCCCATGATCAAACTGGTGGGCTTCAACATTTCGGGCATGCCGGGTGCGCCTTTGGGGCCAACATTGCGGATGACCACCACATCGCCTTCTTTTATTTTTCCTGATTTGATGCCGTCCACCAATTCAAACTCACCATTGAATACACGGGCAGTGCCTTTAAACTTTTCACCTTCCTTGCCGGTAATCTTTGCTACCGATCCTTTCTCGGCCAAATTCCCGTAAAGGATTTGTAAGTGTCCTGTTTTTTTTATCGCCCGTTCAACAGGAACGATCACATCTTGATTTTCAAAGTCAAGGTCTTTGGCATTAGCTAAATTTTCGGCAATGGTTTTTCCCGTCACCGTGATACACTCGCCATGAAGAAATCCTTTTTGCAATAAATATTTCATTACCGATGGCACGCCTCCAACTTTGTGAAGGGCTTCCATCAAATATTTTCCACTGGGTTTAAGATCAGCAATCAACGGGGTTTTATCTGAGATGCGCTGAAAATCTTCCTGCGTGATTTTTACGCCCACACATTTTGCCATCGCAATCAAATGCAACACGGCATTGGTGGATCCGCCCAATATCATTACGATCGTGATGGCATTTTCAAATGCTTTGAACGTCATGATGTCGCGTGGCTTCAAATCTTTTTCCAACAAATGAAGAATAGCTTTTCCCGCTTCAACGCACTCAGCAGATTTTTCTTTGCTCAACGCTGGGTTGGAAGAAGAGTAAGGAAGCGACATGCCCAACGCTTCAATGGCAGAGGCCATCGTGTTGGCAGTGTACATTCCACCGCAAGCACCTGCACCCGGGCAAGAATTTTTAATGATGCCTTTGTAATCTTCATCCGAAAGTTTGCCTTGGATTTTTTCACCGAGTGCTTCGAATGCAGAAATGATATTCAGTTCACGTCCTTTATAATGGCCACCTGCAATGGTGCCGCCATATACCATAATAGCAGGGCGGTTCAATCGGCCCATCGCCATCACCGAGCCCGGCATATTTTTATCGCAGCCTACCACAGCAATCAGTCCATCATAATATTGAGCACCACAAACTGTTTCAATAGAATCGGCAATCACCTCGCGGCTTACTAACGAGTAGCGCATTCCTTCGGTGCCGTTGCTAATGCCATCGCTCACACCAATGGTATGAAAAATCAAACCAACAAGTTCCTGATCCCACACGGCTGTTTTCACTTCTTGTGCCAGTGCATTCAAGTGCATGTTGCAGGTGTTGCCATCAAAGCCTGTGCTTACAATGCCTACTTGTGCTTTTGTAAGATCGTGTTCGGTAAGGCCAATTCCATAGAGCATTGCCTGTGAGGCCGGCAGCGTCATGTCTTGAGTGATGGTGCGACTGTATTTGTTTAGTTCAGACCTCACCCCAGCCCTCTCCAAAGGAGAGGGAGCAGATTCGGTTTTTTTGTTAGCGAGTTCTTCCATTTATTTTTTAACCTCACCCCAGCCCTCTCCAGAGGAGAGGGAGCAGATTTGTCTTTTTTTTAGAGTGGTCTTCTCATTTAATTCTTACTAACTAATCTACACAATAACATACGAGTAACTCTTGTCCAACACAATGTTTCTGTAAGTTTCGCGGATGACGGCACTCACCGAATCTCTCCAGGGTTTTCCCATCGCTTGTCCCTCAATGGATTCGATGGGAACGATTTCGTTCATGGTGCTGCAGAAAAAAGCACTGTCGGCTTCGAACAATTCTTCTGGCCTAAAATATTTCTCTACCAACGGTATTTCCAGCTTATCGCAAATATCTATTACGGTTTTGCGGGTGATGCCGGGCAGAATGCTTTCGGGTGGCGGTGTAAACATGATGCCGTCTTTTTCATAGAAGAAATTGGCTCCGGGGCCTTCGGCCACATAGCCGCTTAGGTCGAGGAGAATGCTATCGTCAAAGCCGCGCTTCTTTGCTTCGGTGGTGGCAAGGATGGAGTTTACATACAAGCCACAAACTTTGGCTTCCATCGTTACAGCTTTAGGATTGGGGCGTTGAAAAGATGAAATGCAAACGCGCTCTGGTTTCAACGTGATGTGCTGGTCAACTTCCCAGGCTGTGATCATCAACGAAACTCCGGTGGGGGAAGTGAGCGCCATGTTTGGACTGCAGAAAACCAACGGACGGATGTATGCGTTGGTCAATTCATTTCTTTCAAGCACCTGATACGTAATCTGCGAAAGTTCTTCGGCAGTATAGCTGAAAGGTATGCCCATCAATTTGCAACTTCTTTTCAAGCGCTCGAAGTGTTCGATGGCTTTAAAAGTTTTTATTCCATTTACGGTTTTGTATGAACGGATGCCTTCAAACACACCGTAGCCATAGTGCAACGTTTGGCCAAATAAATCAGTCTTAGCATCTTTCGCTTTCACATATTTTCCATCGAGAAAAAGGATTGTGTTGTCGTTGTAATACATATAATTTTAAAACAATCGTTAGTTTGTTGTAACTCTTATAAAACAAAACCGTCCTGACGTTTACTGTCAGGACGGTGGATAATTTCTTTTACAAAATCTTTACCGTCCCGGTTTTTGGAGAACAATAATGCTAATGAGAAATAGCACAACACGAATCAAACTGATCGGTGTATTAAAACTATATGTTGCTATGTTGCTCATTGATTTTATTGTGCGGCAGTGCAAGATGGCAAAATTTTGTGATGGCGTTCAACGAAAGATCAAGAAAAAATTTATTTTGTGTGTAACGAATGTTAGGTGGGTGTACGACAGTTTTGTGTTAGGGACTAAAGTCCCTTGAAATTTATTATCAATTGCCACGGGCTTAAGCCCGTGGCAATTGAACATCTGTACGAATTGGGCTTTAGCCAAAGTAAGCGCACCGAGTAACATCCTTACGAATGCAAATACTCCACAATGCCATCTCGAATAGAGGTAAAAGTTTTGATCAATGTTTCCTCATTCTCTTCTAGCAGGGTAACCCGAAAGCCCTGCAACTCCGAGCAGAAGGAAGAGATGGGCACCACGCAAATTCCTTTCGCGCCAAGCAGATAATAGACAAAACGTTT
>JAYVAI010000224.1:0-4196 GCA_043751075.1 Cyclobacteriaceae bacterium
GGCTTGCCATACTTTTCTTTGATGAATTTTTTTACTGTTTCACTCAATGGTTCGTCACCGGTTTCATCACCTTGCACCAACATGCCCGGCTGTTTGTTGATGGCAATGAGGTGGTTGTCTTCAAATAGAACGGATAGCATCCGGTAAACTTCTGAAAATTTCTCTAACTTTAAGTATGCAAACCGCAACTATTGATAAAACAAAAGAATGGAATGTTGACGATTATCTTCTGTTGGAAGAATCGAACTTGCCATGTGAATTGATTAACGGAGAATTATTTATGAGCCCAGCACCTAATCCCAACCACCAGCGCATTTCTCGCAGACTGTTTAAATTACTGGATGGTGCAATTAAAAATTCTGGCGAGGTGTTTTATTCGCCCATTGATCTTTTCATAGACAGCAAAAATGTATTCCAACCAGATTTGGTCTATATATCTAAGAAAAGTAAAGTTTACGTTACTGAAAGAGGCATCGAGGGCCCTCCTGAAATAATTGTAGAGATCATTTCCCCAGCCAATGGTTATAGCGACCGAAATCGTAAAAAGAAAACCTATCTGGCCTTTGGCGTTAAAGAATATTGGATTGTTGATCCTGCCAATAAGACCATTGAAATTTACACACCGGAAACAGGCCTTGACTCACCCCTGCTATGCCTTGCAGAAGAAGGAGAAGTAAGCTCAAGCGTATTGAAGAATTTGAAATTCAATGTTTCGGATATCTTCAATCCTTAAACTCGGAAGTGAAATGAAAATTGATTTCCGGAAAATTGTCCTGCACCATTTGGAGCCACGCTTTTGACTCGGCCATAAACACCAGCTTGCCATCCTTGTCGCGGGCAATGTGCCGTTGTTTGGAATCAATAAATTCGTGAAATTTTTTAGTGTCTTTGCTGCTGATCCAACAGGCTTTATAAATATTTTGATTGGCAAATTCCACTGAAGCGGTGTATTCGTTTTTCAACCGGAACTGTATTACTTCAAACTGAAGCGCACCCACCACGCCTACCACTTTCTTTTTGCCAAGTTCGTAGGTGAACAATTGAGCTACGCCCTCTTCCATCAATTGAAGCAGGCCTTTTTCAAGTTGCTTTGTTTTCATAGCGTCCTTGTTGATCACTTCCTTAAATATTTCGGGGGAGAAACTGGGGATGCCGGTGTAAATTCCTTTTTCGCCTTCGGTGAGTGAATCTCCGATTTTTAAATTTCCGGTGTCGAACAAACCGACAATGTCGCCAGGCCAGGCTTCGTCCACTATTTCGCGGTCTTGCGCCATAAAGGCGGTGGCGTTGGAGAAGCGGATGCCTTTATCATTTCGCACATGCAGGTAGGTGCTGCCGCGTTCAAATTTTCCAGAGCACACACGCAGGAAAGCAATCCTGTTTCTATGTTTAGGATCCATGTTGGCATGTATCTTAAAAATAAAACCGCTAAATTTTGTCTCTTCGGGTTTTACTATTCGCAACGTAGTTTCTCGTGGTATGGGCGCGGGGGCAATGCGTATAAATGTGTCCAGCAATTCTTTCACACCAAAATTGTTCACCGCGCTTCCAAAAAAGACTGGAGCCACTTTTCCATCTAAATAATCCTGCACATCCAATTCTGGGTAAACGCCATTAAGAAGTTCTACATCGGTGCGCAATTGCTTCGCATGATTCTCGCCTACATATTGATCGAGAGCAGGATCGTTGATGTCGGTGATCTCAATGCCTTCTTCAATTTTTGTTTTGCTGGGCGTGAATAACTTCAGGCTTTTTTCGTAGAGGCTATAAACACCTTTAAATGTTTTGCCCATGCTGATGGGCCAGCTCAGCGGATGCACTTTTATTTTAAGCTTGGCTTCAATTTCATCCAACAGATCAAATGGGTCTTGGCCTTCGCGGTCAAGTTTGTTGATGAAGCATAGCACGGGGGTGTTGCGCATGCGGCACACTTCCATGAGTTTCTCCGTTTGCATCTCCACACCTTTTACACAATCCACCACCATGATCACGCTGTCCACCGCGGTGAGTGTGCGGTAGGTGTCTTCGGCAAAATCCTGGTGACCGGGCGTATCGAGCAGATTGATTTTTATGTCTTTGTAATTGAAGCCCATCACCGAGGTGGCCACAGAAATACCGCGCTGCTTTTCTATCTCCATCCAGTCGCTGCGGGCATGGTCTTTTATCTTCGATGATTTTACAGCGCCCGCTTTTTGAATCGCCCCAC
Source organism: Cyclobacteriaceae bacterium (assembly GCA_043751075.1). Classification (GTDB taxonomy): domain Bacteria; phylum Bacteroidota; class Bacteroidia; order Cytophagales; family Cyclobacteriaceae; genus ELB16-189. Next base: position 2,207 of record JAYVAI010000224.1, read on the forward strand.
CAAAGAGCAAAAGCTTTTCTGTTAGCGTTGTTTTACCGGCATCGGGGTGGCTGATGATTCCAAACGTTCTGCGCTTGGCAATTTCTTGTTCTAAGGTCATGAGGAAAAATGAGGCGCAAAGGTAGCAAAAGCAGATTGACCGTTTATAAAAAAAATAAATGCCTGGAAGTTGAAGGAAAGACTTTAACAGAGGCACAGATTCTAAACATCAAATCACTATTTTTCCAACATGGAACTGCAACTCATCCAAAATAAAATAGTTCAGACACACGGCCATCGGGTTATACTCGACTTCCATCTGGCCGGGCTTTATGGAGTTGAAACAAAAGTTTTGAAGCAAGCTGTAAACAGAAACAGGAAGCGGTTTCCTTCTGATTTCATGCTTGAGCTCAACCAGGCTGAATACCAAATTCTAAGGTCACAATTTGTGACCTTAGAAAACTCACCATCAAACCATACTTTTTAGATTAGCACAGATTGTAACATCAAATCACTATTTTTCCAACATGGAACTGCAGCTCATCCAAAATAAGATCTTCCAGATACGAGGTCATCGGGTAATGCTCGATTTTCAATTGGCCGAACTTTATGAGGTAGAGGCTCGGATTTTAAATCAATCAGTTAAAAGAAACATAAGCAGATTTCCTCCCGATTTTATGCTTCAGTTATCAAAAAGTGAATGGGATTCATTCATGAACTCATCACAAATTGTGATGAGTTCATTGAAGCACCGTGGTGCTCAATATTTACCCTACGCCTTCACCGAACAAGGTGTGGCCATGCTCTCCAGTGTTCTCCGCAGCCAAAAAGCGATAGATGTTAACATTGCCATCATGCGTGCATTTGTTCTTGTCCGTCAGCACCTCACCGATTACAATGACTTGAAATCCGAAATAAAAAAATTAGAACTTGAAATGAACAGAAAATTCAAAGACATTAACGAGGCTTTGCATTATCTGCTAAAGCCCAAAATCAAAACCAATAGAGATCGGGTTTAAGCAAAAAGGCAGAAAGAAATAAAACAACACCAATATGCAATACAGAAGATTTGGAAGAACCAATTGGCAAGTAAGTGAAATGGGTTATGGCATGTGGGGGCTTGCAGGATGGACAGGCACCGATGAAAAAGAAATGGAAGCTGCACTCGACCGCTCGGTGGAACTGGGATGTAATTTTTACGATACCGCCTGGGCTTATGCAGCAGGCAAAAGCGAAAATATCCTGGGACGGTTATTGAAGCGCCACTCTGGAAAAAAACTTTATGCTGCCACCAAAATCCCAGCTAAAAATTTTAAATGGCCCGCCAAACCTGAATACAAACCCGAAGATTGCTACCCCACCGCCCACATTATTGACTACACGGAGCGCAGTTTAAAAAACCTGAATGTGGAGTGCATTGACCTGCAACAATTTCATGTGTGGGACGATGGTTGGACAAAAGATGATGGCTGGAAAAATGGTATTGAAAAATTAAAACGCGAAGGCAAAGTAAAACACTTCGGCATAAGCGTGAACCGATGGGAACCAGAGAACGTGATGAAAGCATTGGAAACAGGACTGATTGATGCCGTGCAGGTGATCTATAACATCTTCGATCAAAACCCGGAAGACAAATTGTTTCCACTTTGTAAGAAGTTAGATATTGGTGTGATTGCCCGTGTGCCTTTTGACGAAGGAACATTAACAGGAACACTCACCAAAGAAACCGTTTTTCCAAAAGACGATTGGCGCTCCACCTATTTCGTGCCTGAAAACCTGATCTCAAGTGTTGAGCACGCTGAAGCACTTCGTCCTATTATTCCAGCGGGAATGACCATGCCTGAAATGGCTTTGCGTTTTATTCTTTGCAACCCGGATGTGCACACCATCATTCCCGGTATGCGTAAAATGAAAAATGTGGAATCGAATATGGCTGCGAGCGATGGAAAAAAATTGGAAGAAGCATTGCGATTAAAATTGAAGAAGCATCGGTGGGACAGAGCCACAACGG
>JAYVAI010000225.1:0-11415 GCA_043751075.1 Cyclobacteriaceae bacterium
GGGTGGCTCCGAACGAAGGAGCTACATGCGTAGGCGAAAAGTATTGGTCTGTCGAAGCATCTTTTTCTTTTCCCTTTTGCAGGTTGATGGTGGAAGACACGTGGACTGTTTTAAGAATTTTCCAATTCAATCCCACTTGAAATCCGCGCACGGTTAGCTCGCTGATATTTTGCAACGCCAGCACATTGCTAAGGGTGCCCTCATAGTCAATTTGCGATTGCCCGTTGAAGTTGAAGGCACCGCGTGCAATGGCATTGTCGAGCAACGTATAAAATGCTGAAACATCCAGTACAAGCCCGTTGGCGACCTTGCCGGCAAATCCAATTTCTGCGCTGTATGCATGTTCGGGTTTAAGAGAAGGGTTGGGCACCACCACAAAGCCCGGTTGCGAATCGAACACTTTGCCGATGTCGTCTATATTGGGCGACCGAAAGCCAGTGGAAAATGACGAATACAATTTCCAATCGGCTGTGGGCGCAAACACCAATCCGATGCTTCCATTCATCGCTCCGTTTTTCAGCGTGGCCTCGGTGAAGGGAAAATCAAAATACGTAAGGGTGAAGGGAGCATACATATAAATATATGTGTAGCGAGTGCTGGCATTGAGCACCCATTTTTCGCTGAGCGAATAACGAAGGCTTGCATAAGCAGCATTTGATTTCCATTCCGATCCATTGGGGTAGCGCGTGGAGGTGCCCGCGGCTGTGCCATTTACTATGTTTGTGCGCCCTGCCGTGGACCCGACTTTGTTTGTTATAAATTCAATTCCATAGAACAGTCCGGCCTTAACAGTAAGTTGTTTGTCAAAATCAAGATTGAATGAAAATGCTTTTACTTGCTCATGGCGATCCGTTCTCACGTTCCGGTTACTGCCCGAAAAATTCCGGTTGTGTCGGCTCTCCTCATAGTGTTGATATCCGCCCGTAAATTTTACCTGATCAAATAAGAGAGCTGGTTTAGCGAATTTTGCATGGAGCGCATGCATCATCCACTTCTGCGGCCCATAATACCACTCGGCACTTGTAAATATGTTTGAATTGTTTTTTAAAATCAGCCGATCGTAGCGGGGCACATCCGATGTGTTGGAAAAATGAAACCCGTACGTGATATCCCAATTTGCATCTGGCTTGTAACGAACTTTCTGCATCACGTTCAGTTGATCGTACCCGCTTGACACTTGCACATTGGGATCGGAATTGGAAACATTAATATCATTGCCATTGACATCGCGCAGTTGATAATCCGGTCTTGTGTATTCTTGTGGCCCGTGGTTGCCCATTCTCAGGTCGCTGTAAGAGCCATGGGTGAGGCTGGTAGTGAAAGCCCATTTTTTTAGGGCGATGTTAAAATCAACATGACCGGTTTTTTCTTTGTTGGCCGAAGAGGTGCGCACAAAAGCATGACCCGTGATTTTTGTCTTGTCGGAAGAAAAATTTGGTTGCAGTGTGTGAAAATCCATCACGCCACCAATGGCATCGCTGCCATAGATCACCGAACCTGGTCCGAATATTACTTCCGTTTCTTGCATGGCATTCGCATCCAACGAGATTACATTCTGCAAATTTCCACTTCGGAAGATGGCATTGTTCATCCGCACTCCGTCCACCACCAGCAGCACGCGGTTGGTAGCAAACCCACGTATCATCGGGCTGCCACCACCGAGCTGGCTTTTTTGTACGAACACCTGGCCCGATAGGGCGAGAAGGTCGGCACTGGTCTGCGGATTTTGCAGGGCGATTGTCAACCGGTTTACTTTAGCAACCCGATTGGATATTTCTTTTAGATTTTGTTCCCACCGGTTCACCGACACCACTACCTCATCCAGATAAGAAACTTTTGTGGTGTCTTCCTCTTGGGCCAGCAAGGGGACAAAAATAAATTGTGAGCAAAGTAGAAAATAAAAAAATTTCACGCAGAACGGATTTATAAAATATAAAATGAGTGTAACGGCCCACGACTTTAGACATATCAATCAGTTTTGAGCGATCATGCGAATCGCAACACTGTGTTACTTTCTAATGGTTGGGAAATAAAATTGGCAAGCAGCTACACACGAGGTGGAGGCGAGTCGATTGTGAAAGAGATGGATTCCAAAGTTTCGGAATAGTCCGTGGAATGGGCAATGGCCGCAATCGTGTTTTGCAGAAATAGATTTTCAACGGGAACAAATATCAACGTGATCAACTGGATCAGTTGAGATGGCACTGGTTTTTTATCGTGGGATGAACGCCTCACTAGCTCATCCAACAAAGCCAACAGGTTGTCTTCGGCCTCGTCATGAAGTGCATACACCAACACGCTATTTTCGCTCACAACAATTCGGGCAATGTCGTACATTTTTCCGTTCACCTTCACTTCGTGATTGTCAACTTTGGCTTTTTGAAATTCCTCAGGGGTAAGGGTGAGCATGGTAAGTTGTTCAGCAGGTTTATGCTTGAGTTGTTCACGCATTTCCTGTCGGATGCCCGATAGGCGCACAACAAAATAGAGATAGCTGCCTGCCACCTGCAGGAGCAGTATGCTCAATAACACGATACCTAAAATCTTTTTCACCAAAGCGAAATTAGTAAAAAGAAAGATATGCAGGAGGATGTTATGTGAATGGGGTGCATTTCAAAAAGACGCGGCTCAATAATTTCGCCCCTCTGGGCATACGCGTAAACTTAAGGAATTGAAGTTTCGAGATTGAGGGAAACGCAAACGTATTATTCAATTGAACAATTCTGTCCGAGCTTAAATAATGCCGTACCTACGGCACTTGACCAATCCGCACATATCTTCCTTCTACCAAAATTTCGCCCATACTGGGCTTAAGTTTACGCGTATGCCCTTTGGGGCTTTAAGTTCCGTAGGAACGATATTTTGGTAGTGGTGCGACCGTAGTATGATTTCCAAGCCCCCATCGGGGCGACATTTAATTTCTTGCAGGCCGTGTCTTTTTGAAATGCACCCATGTGAAGGGATTTTTTGGTTTTCGGAAAAACAAGAATTAGGTTTATAAAAATGCCACAGCCGCAAAAACTTTCTGAACTTGTCAACGACATTGATGCAACCATCCGGAGCCGGTTTGCCGGAAAAACTTTTTGGATCAAAGCTGAGATTGCCGATGTAAAAAAGCAGCCCGAAAAAAACTGGTGCTTTCTAAAATTCATAGAAAAAGATGGCAACACCATTACCACCGAGATGAAAGGTGTGTTTTGGGCAAACTCGTATAGCAGCATTGAAAACTTTGAGCGCGAAACACAACAGAAATTTGCCAGCGGCCTTGAGATAACCTGTCAGGTGCGGGTGCGGTTTCACAAACGCTTTGGCTTAGACCTGGAAGTGTTGGAAATAGATTTTGCCTACGCCATCGGCCGGTTGGAGATAGACAGAAAGAAAACATTGGAGCGATTGGTGAAGGAGAACCCGTCCATAAAATTATTGAGCAACGGATCGTACTCCACCAATAACAACCGGGCAGAATTGCCAACGATGTTTAAAACCATCGCACTGATCACCGCTCCTGAGTCGGATGGGCAACGGGATTTCAACAAAGTAATTGAGAAAAATAAATATGGTTTTTCTTTTTCGGTCAGGCCGTTTCTCACCACCATTCAAGGTGACCGTGCCAGTCAACTTATTTTGCAACAGCTCGAACACATCGCCATGAGCAAAGAGAAATTTGATGCCGTGGCAATTGTGCGGGGCGGTGGATCGGACACCGACTTCAAATCTTTCAACGACTACGAACTGGCCAAAGCAGTCGCCCTGTTTCCAATCCCAATCCTAACGGGCATCGGGCACGACAGGAATACCAGTATTGTTGACCAGATGGCACGGCAGCATAAGACACCTACTGAAGTTGCCAAATTTATACTCGAAACAAATGAAGGAGTGCAACGCGATATAGATATGCTGAAGGAAAGGTTTTTTCAGCGGGTTGCTGAACTTCTTGATGATGCAGAAAAAGAACTTGCCAACTTCAGGCAGCGCGTGAAAAATTTGCACCCTGTTACCATTTTGAAGAAGGGCTTTGCGATTGTAACATTCAACAACAAGATTGTTACCGATCCGGAAAATGTAAAGTTGAACTCGGAGATGCAGACGATCTTAAAAGACAAAATCATTCACAGCACAGTAAACAAAAAATCAAAAAATGAAAACCAATTTGACTTTTGACAAGGCCTTTAGCGACCTGACAGAACTTGTTGACGAAATTGAAAACGATGAAATTCAATTGGACACGCTTTCGCAGAAAGTAAAGCAGGCAAACGAGCTGATCACATTTTGCGAGGATTCGCTGCGGTCAATAAAGAGTGAGACGGAAAAGTTTCGAGCGGATTGAGAATTCGAAAGTATCAAGTATTACCATTGATTTTTGCGCCACGCTTTTTCACGTATGCTTTCCGCGGTCATGAGGCTGTTTTTCCCTGTTCCGAATGTGTCCCAAAATTCTCTCTTTGAAAAAGGTTTTGGTACAGGAACATTTGCTTGGTCTTCCTTGGGCACTTCAAAGGCAAACACCTCCACGGTTTTGCCAACAAGTGTTTTGGGCAGTGTAAGGGACACTTTTTTTTGAGAGGCAATAATCACTTCTCTATACACATGCCTTTCTAAATTTTTGATTGATCTCTTTTTTTTCAAAGAGGGTTTTTTCCTTTTGATTGAAACGGCCATAAAAATTGTTTTATCGAACCAAAGTTAACAAACCCTTTTCATTTTGAAATGGATTGGTACTAAGAATTGCATGATGATTTAGGTGACATAAAAAAATAATAGAATTAGGCCAACATTGATTCGTGTCGTCTAAACTTTATCGTACTATAATAGCGGCAGAGCCGCTTAATATTTGTAGTCCCAATGGCGATATAGGATCAAGGTGCAGCGCACCGAAATAGTTTGCTTTCGAGAACGAAAATATCTCGGTGCGCTGCACCTTATCTGGCTTCAAGCTTTTACCTACAAATATTAGGCGGCTCTGCCGCAGAGTTTCTTACAATCCACCTTCAATCCTTAAAATTTAGAACTGACATTCGTTGCGGTCAATAAAGAGTGAGACGGAGAAAATGAATGGAGGGGAAATAATTGAGGGATATAGAGCTACATCTTAGGAGATTTTAGAATTTGAATTCGGAATTCAAAAGAAGGGATTGGATTTTCCCGATCTCTTCGCTGATTTTGATATAGCTATTTCCACTCAAATTGAAACCTATGGCAAGTTTAGTTTCAGGATCAACGATCCAATATTCCTTCACACCAAATTTTTCGTACAAGTTTTTCTTAGTGATCAAATCATAGTCTTTGTTACCTGGCGAAAGCACTTCTACCAGTAAATCGGGTGCGCCTTGATAACGCCCCCGTTCATCAATTTGATGCGGGTTGGTTTTAAGAATGACCACCACATCAGGCTGCACTACATTTTTTGTTATATCCAGCTTCACATCATAGGGGGCAAAGATAACTGTGCCTATACCTGTGTCTTCCACCACTTTATCCAATTCTTTAACAATGGACTTAACAGTTTTTTGATGTGGGAAATTGGGAGCCGGTGACATATAAATTTGATTATCGATCAATTCTGCCAATGTACCCTCGGGAAGCATTTCATAAACCTCCATCATGGTGCGGGGCGGACGTTCAATAGTTATTTCCATAAAGTAAAAATACACTATTTATCAATCCACCCTTTCACCTATATTGGTAAATAAATCCACGACAACTTTACAAGAATGTTCACGAGTCAATAACCGGCAATCAAACTCAAATCGTAAACCCTCCATCAGCAGTAAACACCGCCCCGGTGCAATAGGCAGAAGCATCGGATGCCAGGAACAACGCAAGCGCAGCAATTTCTTCAGCTGTGCCCACCCGCTTGATGGCCAACATCTTCATCATGGTGTGCATGATCTTATCATTGCTCCACAGGGCTTCACTGAATTTTGTTTTGATCAGGCCCGGGCAAATCACGTTCGCGCGAATGTTGTCATCGCCCCACTCTTTGGCCATTACTTTCGTGAGCGAAATAAGGGCGGCTTTGCTTACGCTATAAATTCCCAAACCGGGCTCGGGCTTTAAACCCCCAATGGAACTGATATTGATAATCGAACCGGATTTTTTCTGCTTCATAAATGGATAGGCTTTCTTGGCCAGCTCGAAGGGGCCTTTCACATTTACGTTCATGATTTTGTCAAACACACTTCCATCGGTTTCTGTTACCGGGCCAAAAGCCGGATTGGCCGCAGCATTGTTCACAATAATATCGATGGTGCCATACGCAGCAATTGTTTCATCCATCAGGCGCGCAATATCGGCACCATCACCTATATGGCAGGCGATGGCTTTTGCCTGACCTCCTTTTTTTTGGATCGAATCGGCCACCAAATTCACCGCCTCTAATTTGCGGCTTGATACCACCACTCGTGCCCCGGCTGCACCATACATTTCTGCAATGGCTTCACCTATTCCTTTTGATGCCCCCGTTACTAAAGCTACTTTCCCTGTAAGGTTGAAGATGTTTGGCGTATTCATTTGAATGGGAGTTAGAGTAAACTATTGGTCAAGAATTTTCATCAAGTTAAATAATAGAACGGTGGGCAAACAAAATCTTGGATTTTTTTTCAACCACAGGCAACGTTCGCCATCTCTTTTGCATTTTACCAACAAACCCACACCTGCATTTTGGAAGAAGCAAGTTTATTGAAAATAGTCAAGGCCGGAGACAGAAAAGGGCAGGAGCTGGTTTATCGCCACTACGCAGACCGAATGTACCGGATTTGCTATCGGTACATAAGAACCAAAGAAGATGCAGAAGACGTAATGATACTGGCTTTCACCAAAGTGTTGGACAAGTTAAAAGGGTTTGAGTGGAGAGGAGAAGGATCGCTGGAGGCTTGGGTGCGACAGATTGTGGTGAATGAGTCGCTCATGTGGTTGCGAAGACGGCATAATTTCCATCTGACAGAAATCAACAGCGAGCACGAGGAAGAACCGAACCTTGCAGAGGTAAGCGAACTTGAAGCACAGGATATTTATAGAATGATAAGCGAATTGCCACCTGGCTACCGAACGGTTTTCAATTTGTCGATCATAGAAGGTTACAGTCATCAGGAGATTGCAGGAATGCTAAAAATTTCCGAGAGCACTTCACGCACCCAGCTGTTCAAGGCGAAAGCACTTTTAAAAAAGCAATTAACGAAAGGGGGATTCAACTATGGAACCTGACAGCGAAAAAATAATCAGGGAAAAAATAAACAAGTTTGAGGAGCTGCCTGCTCACTGGCAAAAGGAATTTGTTTGGCAACAGGTAAGCACCAAGGCGCATCCAAAATCACGCGCTGTTTATTGGCGATATGCTGCCGTACTTCTTATTGCTGTGATCGTTGGATATTCTGTTTGGATCAACCTGCAAAGGGGTTGGAACGAGACAGCTTCCAGAATAGCCTCGCTTGAAAAACAAATCGAGAGAACAGAAAGAATGGCCCGAAAGAAAACCTATACGATGCGTGAAGAAGAATGCCCTAACGTGATCATAGCAAAACAGCCGGGTCGAGTAAGGAATAAATTAAATGCAAACGTCAAGGCACCTGAACCAGTGGCACTGGCTGATGAGGAAATATTGGTTGCCCTCGACAAAGATTCTGTTTTGCAATCCACAACCATCGGGCCTATCGTATTGGTTGAACCGAAACCGACCAAGACCATTCAACCGATCATCGGAAAAATACCGGTAAGCAACCAAACTATTGTCGCCAAAAAAGGAAAGCGGATCAGGATCAATAAAGATGAAGGTCTTGATTTCTTATCCTCCGAGAAAGGAAGGCAAGGTATTGTGGCACGAATCAATTAATAACTCAAACACTTTTTTATGAAGATCATACAAAAACTTATTGTTTTATCATTTACATTTTTCACTTTTTCACTTCAGGCTCAGCATCCTTCGGTTCTCCCTAAGGCAATGAAGGTGGTGAACGATTTTCCGGATTCCATAAGAATTGAATTGCCCGATCAGAAGGCAATCCTCTTGTTTGAATTAAAAAACATTAAATACAATTCAGAGGCCATGGTTGGGTTTAATGAAAAAGTAAAAAAAATCCAAGAATATATTATCAACAGTGTAGCCGATGTTTCCGTCCCACATCAGGTGATGATTGTTGAAAAAGAAAATCAAGAACTGGACATTACGATAATCCGATTGGATGAGCAAAAAACCACGCTAAAAATAAAAGGAAACGAAATTCAGGAATTGCTTCCATCAGGATGGGAGTTGAAGTGGTTAAACAACAAAAGCAAAACCCATCTATACATACATTCCTTCAATGATATGGAGGCTATTGCAAAGTTGGACATGAAGGCTTTGACGGATAAGCTAAAGCCGGAAGCACAGCGGCCGTTTGTGGGTAGAAAAAGAATGATTGCCCGCTCTATTATAAAGAACAATGAAACTGTTTTTCAAGATGTAAAATTTCAAATGCCCGAAGATTTTCTTGGTATTCATGCAGGGGTTGGTTTAGGGTTTTTACAAGATAAATTTTACCCCGAGTTGAACGTTTCATTAGCAGTATATCGGGGAAATCATTCCAATGCCTTGCGTCAAAAAATTGGTTTAGATATGCAGGCCCTCTTCTTCTCAACTAAAAATGGTGACGGAACAATTACAACAGATAAAAATACATTCCTGTCGTTTACCTGTGGATGGAATTTCGCCTCGGCCAACAACCGGCAGCGATGGAACACTTTTGGTGCAGGATTATTGGTGAACAGAAGTGGTGATTATTTTACAGGAAAAACCGCCAAGTTTTTTTTCAAAACAGATATTGGAAGCAGCAAATTGAACATCGTTCCCGAGCTATATCTTACCAACGACTTTAAGAAAACTCTTTTTGGCATAAAACTGAACTACATTTTTTAACCAAGCAACAATACCTTTTATTGTGACGAAGGCGATGGGAAGGTCCCTTCGTCTTTTTTTATTATAGTGCAAACTTTTGCGTACAAGTGGTTTCTGGATTTCGTATTTTTATACTCACAATTTAATTTCAATTATGAAACTTCAATATCTATTTGCCTTCGTAGCCTGCGTATGCTTGGCTACGGTTGGCACACACGCGCAGGTCTTAAACAGGCTGAAGCAAAAAGCTGAAAACAAGACCGAGCAAAAAGCAGGGAATGAAATCGACAAACTTTTTGGCGGCAAAAAGAAAAACCAAACTCCGGGCGGCCAGCAAGGCGGAGCCAATGGCCCAGGCGGCCAAGGGCAAAACAATGTGGGCGAAGAAGGCGGCAATGGAAACCCATCCAACAAAGGGGGCGCGGGATTGATCTCGACCCCGCCCGATGTAAAACAAAATTTGGCCGATGCCGATGCTGCTTATAAAAAGAACAGCTATGGCGAAGCGCGCTATGCTGTGCAACAAGCCATGTTGGGTGTGGAACTGGAAATAGGAAACAAAATTTTAAAGTCTTTACCGGAATCGGTAAACGGATTGTTCAAAGAAGTAGAATCCGATAAGGTTACAAGCACCGGCTGGGGATGGGCGGGGCTTACCATTGCACGGGAATATTCCGATAAAAAAGACAAACAGTTTACGGCCACCATTGCAAACAACTCGGTGATGATGATGGGGGTCAATGCCTACCTTTCTGGCGGCTATGCCCAGCAAACCTCTGGCCAGCAAAATTGGAAGCAAACAAAAGTAAAAGGTTACAAGGCCGTGATCGAATACAATGAAGGAAGCGGCTATAAACTCACTGTCCCCATCGGGCAGTCATCGGTTATTGTGTTTGAAGGAATAAACTTTGCCACCGAGCCCGACATGATGAAAGCCGCAGAGATGTTTGATATTGATGCGATCAAAAAAGAATTAGGCGAACAATAAAATACCGATTATGAAAAAATCCATTTCACTGATACTGTTCCTCGCGGCAAGTGTTGCCACCGCTGCCCAGGACTTCAATAAAAATATTGTCGATGCAAGAACCTCATACGCTTCGGGCAAATTGCAAGACTCCCGCTTTGCCATGGAGCAAATGCTGCGCGACCTTGACCTGGCGATTGGCAAGGAAATCCTAAAAGTACTTCCCGCAAAAATGGCAACCTTAGCTGCTGAGGAGAATGGGGATAACGTTACCGGATCAGGTGGCGGAGCAGGATTGTTTGTGCAGCGCAACTATGGCAGTGATGAAAGAAGAGCTTCCATTGAGATCATCAACAACTCGCCCCTCATCAATTCGCTTAACGCCATACTTTCCATGCCCGTGCTTGGTGGCATGATGCGCGATGAGAACCAGAAGACGGTGAAAATACAAGGGTACAAATCAGTGCTGAATAAGCAAGTAAATACCGATACCGGAAAAACAAATTATGAACTGCAGATACCCATGAACAATACACTGGTGACACTGAAAATGGCCGACTCGAACGAAGGCGAGATCACCGCTGCGGCCAATACGTTGCCACTATCAAAAATTGTTCAGATGGCACAATAATCAATTGACAATTGACCATTAAATAATTCATAATTATCCATTATCCACTATCCATTACCACCCCCACCCTTCATGAAAAAATTAACTGCCTTCGCTCTGTTTGCATTGATCACAAACATTTCCATCTCCCAAAAAATTGATTACGATAAAAAGCTCAAAGAACTTGGTATCGAATTGATGGCACCGTCCAAACCAATCGCCAATTATGTAAAGGCTGTGCGCACAGGCAATTTGCTTTACCTTTCAGGGCATGGGCCTTCGCTCGCAGATGGAACGAACATGACTGGCAAGGTGGGTGCCGACAAAACTGTTGAGCAAGGCTATGAGGCCGCAAAACAAACGGGCATTTCAATTCTCTCCACACTGAAAGCAGAGTTGGGCGATCTGAACAAAGTGAAGCGGATAGTAAAAGTATTGGGCTTGGTAAACTGCACCGATTCATTTGCCGACCAGCCAAAAGTGATCAATGGTTTTTCGGATTTGATGGTGGCCGTGTTTGGCGAAAAAGGAAAACACGCCCGCTCGGCTGTGGGCACCAACGCTCTGCCCAGCAATATTACCGTGGAAATTGAGATCATTGTGGAAGTGGAGTGATCTGAAGTGCGGCATCAAAAGACACCTTTGAGGTGTAACTCACCTGACGCCAAAAAAGGAAAACAGAACGCAGATGACACACCTGCCTGCCGGCAGGCAGGGATAATTATGATGAATTATGTATCAGCGAAAATCCGCTCAATCAGCGTCATCAGCGTTCCATCCTTGTTCATAAATCGGGTGTGCTACTTGCCAACTGAAGTATGTATTTCTCTGGTCAGTGCAATTTGTCGTGCCCCCAATTTATCCCTACTTGCATAAATGAAATAAGAAGTAGTACCTTCCTCACAAAAATACCCTTAACCTTTTTACAATTTATTCCATTCTTATGGCACCTATCTCAAAAACAAAAAC
>JAYVAI010000226.1:0-4188 GCA_043751075.1 Cyclobacteriaceae bacterium
TACTTTGTCATGTTACTTCCAATTAATGAAAATGTCATCGCGGGCGAGGGCACTCAACCTTTATCACTATTGAAAATATTCTACTCGACCCGCGATCCCAATAAAGATTGGCGCAAACCTTAACGGGATTCCGGCCTGCCTAGCTGTCCGGTAGGCAGGGTCTCGTTTGCTTGCGAACCAATTTTAAAAAAATTTTCCCCTCGCCCGGAATGACACTTTAATGAATCTTGAATTTGGAATTAAGCCAAAGGAGTTACATAAGCCGTCTTGGATGTTTTCAATGCCTCGCGCACCCACTTGCCCCGCTCTTCGGCAATTCTGCGCACCTCAAGTCTTTCTTTGTTGCAAGGGCCATCGCCATTGATCACGCGCTTAAATTCTTCCCAGTCGGGTTCGGTATATTCCCATCGCTCTGTGTCGGTGTTCTTTTTTAGTTTGGGATCGGGAATGGTAAACCCTAACTCCAAAATTTTTGGAACATACATATCCAAAAACTGATTGCGCATATCGTCATTGGTGCCCATCTTCACTCTCCATTTCATCAGCACTTGGGTGTGCGTGGAAATTTTATCGGACGGCCCGAAGAAGTGCATCATGGGCGGCCACCAGCGGTTGAGTGCTTCCTGAAACATGTCTCGTTGTTTTTGTGTGCCCGATGCTAAGTAGATCACACAATGATGCCCGTACTTTAAGTGAAAAGATTCTTCGGCACATATCCTGTCGAGGGCACGGCAATAAGGCCCGTAGCTTCCTTTGGCATTGGCCAATTGGTTTACAATTGCACCTGCATCTACCAACCAGGAAATGAAACAGCAATCGGCCCAGGTAAACGTGGGGTAGTTGAATACGTTTGAATATTTTGATTTGCCGGTGATCAGGTCGTCAATCATTTGCTCGCGCGGTTTGCCAAGTGTTTCGGCTGCGCTGTAAAGAAGTTGGGCGTGGCCTACTTCGTCTTGCACCTTAGCCATCAGCGACATTTTTCTTTTGAAGCCGGGTGCGCGTGTTATCCAGGTGCCTTCGGGCAGGGCACCGATAATTTCGCTGTGTGCGTGCTGCTCTATCATGCGTATCAGTTGCTTGCGGTACAACTGCGGCATCCAATCGGTGGGCTCAATTTTTTCTCCACGTGCTATCCGTGCTTCAAAGGCCGCGAGCATAACCGGGTCTTCCTGTGCCAGGCCATCGGTTTTTATTCCCTCAAATGTGTTTCCTCCTCCGTACATCTTCCATTGGTTTGTTAAGAACAAGCTTTAGCAAATATACCACTTCGGTCATTGCTTAGGATACATTTTTAAAATAGAACTCAATGGTGTTTATCAATTTTATGTTGCCTGACCTAGGTAGTACACAGTAACATGCAGCCGCAAACGTAGGTGCGAACAACAATTAAAATATAAGTAGAGATAAGTGAAATTTTCAAAATAACTTGTGCAATTTATGTACGATGTACTTCGGCCAGGGATAGTAGAGGAAAGCCCGAAGCGCGAGGATTTTGTGAGGGGACGGACTTGGAACGGATAGCCCAATGGCCCCGAAGTTTCGGGGCCAGGCCGCTAAATATCTTTTTGCAAGCCAGAATTGTACAAGTTATTTTGACAGTTTTACTAAGGGTTAAATTTTTTTCAATCCATTGACCAACATATCGGCCAATTGCTGCCCCAGGTTTTGTGGGTCTATTTTGCTGTGTGGATCATACCACATGGGCATCCAGTTGAGGGAGGAGAACAAAGTCATTACCGCCAATTTTTTATCTATGGTTTCTTTGAACTCGCCTTTTTTGGTGCCGTCTTCAATGATGGCTTTGAAGCGGTTTATATAATTGATGCGCAGCAATAAAAAATCGTTTAAAAAAGGCTGGCTCAAATGACGGTGCTCGTTCATAAAAACGGCCGAAGCGGTGAGGTCCTTCGCCATTACCTGTATATGACCAACAATACCCAACCTTAGCTTTTCTGTGGCCGAAACATTTTTCTTCTCCACTTCCGTCAGCGACTTTCTGAATTCGGTGGCCATGTCGAAGCAAAGTTGCTGGAGTATTTCCTCTTTGGATTTTATGTGGGAGTAGAGGCTTGCTGCTTCAATTCCCAGCTTTTGGGCCAGGTCGCGCATCGAAGAGGCGGCATAACCTTTTTCGCGAAACAATTCTGCTGCACTGCGTATTACTTGTTCTTTGCGCGAGAGGTTTACGGCTTCCATTTTCTTTTGATCGTTAGGCGAAGTTAATTAATTAAATTTGATAAAATTCAAATCGCGCCTAAATGAAATTCAATACCATGAAAGAGTACTTCTATACGTTGAACAATACGGGGTATCAAGTTTTGATGGTGCCCATCATCCTCATCATTCTTTACTACTCGCAATCGTGGGTTGACCTCTCTGGCCTGGCACTTTCAGATCAAACGATTTCGAGGGTGCTTTTAATTGCCTTAAGTGTTTTGAGTTTGACAGTTCTTGTTCTTGCCGAGCTATTGGCCAAAAGGAAAGCCACCACTATAGCGAAGGAAGTTGGCTTGGGAATAAAATTGGAAAAATTAGGCACCGTGCTTATACGTAAAATGGTTGCCCTTTCCATAGCCACTTTGCTCATGCCAGTGGCTTTGCTTTTTACCGGCAACAGTTATTCAATAGTAGGCTTTGGCATTTTGCTGCTGTGGTTTTTCTGGCAATGGCCAAGACCGGACCGCGTCTCACGGTTATTGCATTTGAGAGGCGATGAAAAGGAAATGGTGATCACGCGCGGTGAGGCATTTAAATAAACCAAACCTAAAATTTATAAACTGCCATGAAAAATTTAATCATTTCTGTTTTGTTCATACTAAGTCAGAGTGACACGGTTGCTCAGCAAAATCGCACCAATCCAATAAAAGTCATGGATGGTTTTCCGCCCATGCGCGAAAGCCAGGTTTCATTTCAAAACTACCGTGACTATCCGTTTAGCCAATGGAGTTTTAGAAATGTGGGTGCGCCATTGCCCGTGCTTATGATTCCTCGGGCGGGGGCCGTTCATGGGTTCAATGAAGCTTCCGATAATTCCATTGGAAAAAATATTTCGCTGGACACAGAAGGAAATGCCAAAGCATTTGAAGACATTTTCAAAGAGAATCATGCCGATGGTGTGATCGTGCTGCGCAGCAATGCCGTGTTGTATGAAAAGTATTGGAACGGGCTTTCAAAGGATTATCAGCACATTTGGTTTTCGGTATCCAAATCGCTGGCAAGTTCAGCATTTGGAATTTTGGTGGAGCAGAAGAAAATAGATTTGTATGCTTCCCCTGCCCTGTACGTTCCCGAACTTAAAGGCAGTGCCTATGAACGCGCCACCATACAAGATGTGCTGAATATGTCCACGGCACTTGGCTTTCAGGAAAACTACACAGACACAGCCAACTTTTTCTATAAATATTATGGTGGTGCCTCCAATTTCTTTTATGGAGGTTCAAAGTCTGATTCAAAAACGGATGAAGTGTTGGGCAACTATGATTTTCTTGTTCGAAAAGCTTTTATTAACAAAGAATTGAAACCTGGCGTAAAGTTCGAATACAATTCCACCAATGTAGATGTCATCAGTTGGATCATTTCAAAAGTAACAGGTAAGACCTACGCTGATTTTATAAGGGAACATATTTGGGCAAAGATGGGTGCTGAGCATGATGCCTACATAACTACCGATCGGTCCTATACCGCTGCCGCAACAGGTGGTATGAACACAACCTTGCGCGATGCCGCTTTATTTGGAAGCCTGATACTCCATCGGGGAAGTATGGACGGCAAACAGATAATTCCTGCTAAGTGGGTGGATGAAACTGTTAACCTTACCGACAAAGACAAGGAGCGTTATTCAAAAAATGATGTGTATGTAAAAGCAGGAATGCCATGGATTGGCTATAAAAATTATTGGTGGATTTTGGATGAAACTAAAGGAGAGTATGCGGGCGTAGGCATACATGGTCAGGTGATTTACATTAATCGTTCGGCCAATTTGGTGATCGCTTATTTTTCAAGTCAGCCAGAGGCATCTTCGGTGGCAGGCTATAAAAATTTTGTATCAAAGTTGAATGCCTGTAGAGCACTGGCCAAAAAGATGGCTAAGTAAAACTTTCAAAATAACTTCCCCATATGGCCGTCCCTCTGGGACTTATCATCTTCACTCAACCATATCCTGCTACCATAAGGCCGTCCGCCAAT
>JAYVAI010000227.1:0-4188 GCA_043751075.1 Cyclobacteriaceae bacterium
GCGCGCCATGGCCTGCCCTATTTCGCCCGTGCCGGCAATCAGGATATTTTTTGCTGCCCTCCCGTTCTGTTGCGAAACAATCAATTCGGCAGCGGCAAAGCTCACCGAATATTTTCCATTGCTCAGATTGGTTTTGGCTTTCACTTCCTTTGACGCCTGAAAAGCAAAACTTGAAATCCTGTCCGTTAACGTTCCGATCAGCCCAAACTGCCTCGATACCTTTACTGCGTTTTTGATCTGGCCTACAATTTCATAGTCGCCAATGATCTGCGAGGCCAACCCCGAAGTGACATGGAAGAAATGCCGGATGGCATCCACCCCCGAATAAAGATAGAAGTAGGAATTAAAATCATCGGGGCTTAGGCCCAACTGCTCTGTTACCAAATCTATCAACTGAGTGCTATGGGCACATGCATAAAATTCAGTGCGGTTGCAGGTGCTCACCACAAAAAAATCTTTCAACCCTCTTGCGAGGGCTTTGCTGTAAACCGATCCGATCTGATCAGGGGTAACGGCAAACCGGCTGCGTATTTGCGAACTGGCTTTGGTGAAGCTTGTTCCCAACACATAGAAGTGACGGATATTGCTTTGAGCGGCTGACCCCATTTTAAATTTTAAAACAAGGTGCAAGATGAGGCAATTGGAAAAGATAAAATGCCCTTAGAAGGAAAAAGAATGACTTATTTAAGAACTAATGGCGACTAAACGTTAAAAAATGGCCTTAAAAGGAAAAAACTGATGCGCTGGTTTTTGGCACGCGGACATTACTTCATTTGATAACCAAGCGTGAAAAACAACGTCCTTCCATCTGCGGGCAATACGCCTGGGCCGGGGTATCCACCCGCCCTGCGGGTAAAATAATTTTTGTTGCCAAGATTGTTCACTCCACCCTTTATTGTAATCCCCGACTTGTGCTTATACCCGGTGGTAAAATCTAAAACATAATACGATGGCACCAGTCCATTTTGGCCGTTGGCCGATGGTTCGATCGTGTTGTTTGCATCGGTAAACAATTCATCGGTATAGCTGTATTGCCATGTTGCCAAAAATCCTTTTCGGGTATAGGTAAGCCCGGCCCTTAAAATATTTTGTGGAGCATATTCAACATGCTTGTCCTTATAGTTGGTTTCGCTAAGCGCATTGTTGACCACGGAAATTATTTTGAAATTATTGTAGCGTGCCTGATTGTATGCATAAGACATAAACACACTGATTTCACCAAACTTCGTCAACGTGCCCGTTGACTTGGTAAAGTTATATTCTCCAAAAATCTCTATGCCTTTTGAAGCACTGCCGCCCACGTTTGTCCTCAAATTATAAAATGATCCATCCTCTCGTTGTTGTTTGATTGTGCCCACCCGATTATCGTATTGTAAATGATATACACTAGCATCAAACAAAAGATAATCTTTGAGATTGCCGCGATAACCAACATCCACGGTAAGGCCTTTGGCATCTGTGAGGTTAGGATCAATTACATCGGTGGTGGGTGGCGTGGTGAGGTCGGCAAATTGCACTGGCCTATACGATTGTGTGGCGTTGGCATAAAGCTTTGTGGTTTTTGTTGCGGCATATTCCATTCCCAATCCAGCAATCACAAAGCCACGGCTTCGTTTTTGATTTTGTAAATAGACAGGATTATCATTGGCCACTCCACTATATCCACCAGCTTCCGCTTCCAGGTATTCATATCTGATACCGGGGATCACAATGAATTTTTCTGAGAGGCTAAAAAGGTTTTCCGCAAAAAGAGCAACATTCTTGCTGGCATAATCAATGTCACTGGTCCAATTGGTTCCGGCTTCACGCATTAACTCATATCCTGTTCCTGTGCTGCCCTTGCCTCCGCGAAAGCGAAACGTGCTGCCGGAATAAAGCCGCAAACCAGTGCTGAAACTATGGCCAACACCGCCCATACTATAATGATGAAGGTAGCGCGTTTCCATACCCACATTTCTGTAACGGTCCACATCAATGGTGCGGCCGTTGTAATTGCCTGTGGTGGGATTGATTGCATCAGCATCTAAAATTCCTGTGCCAGGAAAAAAACCTATGCTGTTGCGATCACCCGAAACGCTAAAGAATTTAACACTCAAGCGTTGATTGTCATTGAATTTAAAATCCCCGCTAAGGGCAGCAGTTTGCCAAGTGAGGTCAAACCAATTTCTACTTCTCACACTTTGCTTTGGATTTTGGTTGAACTGTAAATCCGTTAATCCACCGGGCTGTTGGCTCAACGTATTCCAGCGTGTAAATTCTGCTGTCAATGAAAACCTCTTTGTGAGATTGTAGGTAAATGTACCTGAACCGGTATTGCTTTTATATTGATTGTTCTCTCTCCATCCATCGGCACTCCGATGATCGGCAAACGCGTAATAATGAATTTTTTTTGTCCTGCCCCCAACGGCATTGTACGAATTGATCAACCCATTGCTTCCCAGCGTTTGATAGGTTTCCATTTGAAATGGCTTTGTGAACTCACTTCCGTTTTTCAAAATGTAATTTACCATGCCGCCAATCTGTGGGCCGTATTGCAAGGCACCGTGCCCTCTTACTATTTCAATGCGTTGCACCGACTGAAGTTGCGGATTATAATATGCCTCCGGATAACCAAACGGGTCGGCAGAAACATCGTAGCCGTTTTGCCTGATGTTAAATTCCCACGAACGGTTGGGACTAAGCCCACGCGAGCCAATATTGATTTGAATGCCGCTGCTCTCACTTTCCCAAATAAAAATACCGGGCACTTTGGCCATCACCTGGCGCATGGTGTTGGTGACCACATTGCCCTGTACATTGCCCAGGACAACCAACGCGCTTTTCTTGCCCGCATAAATATTGGTGCCCACAATTTCGGGCAATTGGTGTATGTCGGATTTGCTCTTTTGCCCTACTATGGTGATTTCAGATAGTATTTTTGTAGGGACCGAGTCCATCTTTTGCGCAACCAATACATTGGCTGTGAGTATATTAAAAATTATAAACAGTTTTTTCATGGGCTATTTTATTATTTAGATTAATTCTAAATAATGGCAAATGTATAAACATGCCTGTAAACCCAAAATGATTTAAGTCAATTTTTTGTGGTGAGGTTATTTTGCGCGGACTTGGTGAAATATTCTCTATTGCTTGTTTCACCACGTTGCGGGTCAGGCGACCCGCAACAACTTGGCGACCCCACAACAACTGGGCGACCCGCAACAACTGATAATGACCTGATGAAATAATATTATCTCCTTCTTGTAGTGCTCCTTCTTGGCGTTGATCCGAACAACATTCCAAAAACACCGCGTACCAACTCGCGGCCAATTTGTTTTGTTACCGGAGAAGCCAATACTTCATCGAAGGTGCTTTTTTCTTTTCGCACTGAGCGTGTACTGGTGGCTTTCACTTCCTGCGCTCTCACATTTTCTTCTTCCAATTTTTTCTCCTGCACTTCGCGCACCGAGCGCATTTTTTCATCGAGTATCTCAAATGCACTGCGCGGGTCAACGGTGTCTTTATACTTTTTATATAAGTCAGAGGCATTCAATTGCGCCTGGTATTCTGCTTCGCTAAGCGGACCCATAAACGAAGCCGGTGGTGCCAAATGGGTAACAACGGTTTCCGTGGGAATGCCCTTTTCGTTGAGCACGGTGATAAAAGCCTGACCGATGCCCAACTGGGTGAACTGTTGCTCCATGTCGTAGTATTCCGATTTAGGAAATGTACGGATCGTATCCTTCAACGCCTTTACATCATTGGGTGTGAAGGCGCGGATCACATGATGCACCCGGTTGCCTAACTGTGCAAGCACATTGGCGGGCACATCTTGTGTTAGCTGTGTGCAGAAAAAAACACCGACACCCTTCGAGCGGATGAGGCGTATCACCTGGTCGATCTGATCCATGAATGCTTTGGGCGCATCTTTAAAAAGCAAATGGGCCTCATCCAAAAAGAAAATAAGTTTGGGCTTATCAAGGTCGCCTGCTTCGGGCAGGGCCTGATAGATTTCTGCCAACAGGGCAAGCATAAAAGTTGAAAAGATGGCAGGTTGGCTTTGCACATCGGACACGTTGAGCAAACTGATCACGCCACGGCCATCTACCTTTTCAAACAGATCGTCAATGTCAAAAGATTTTTCACCAAACAATTGGTCAACACCTTGCTGTTCGAGAGCTACAATTTTTCTTAATATGGTGCTGGCAG
>JAYVAI010000228.1:0-1592 GCA_043751075.1 Cyclobacteriaceae bacterium
GAAGCGAAAGATTTGGCGAACGTGTTAAAAGCCGGTTCGCTGCCGGCACCCACGCGCATAGTGGAAGAAGCAATAGTAGGACCGAGCCTGGGAAAAGTGGCGCAAAACCAAGGGTTGATTTCAATGGCCTGTGGATTGGTGCTGGTGGTGATTTTCATGGTTGCCTACTATGCAAAAGGCGGATGGGTGGCCAACATCGCCTTGTTGTTCAACATATTTTTCATCCTTGGCATTTTGGCCCAATTCAATGCAGCCCTCACGCTGCCGGGCATTGCCGGTATTGTGCTCACCATGGGCATGGCCGTGGATGCAAACGTGTTGATCTATGAACGCATAAAAGAAGAACTCCGGCTTGGCCGCAAACTGAAGGAGGCAATTAAAAAAGGATATGAAAAAGCATTCACGACCATATTCGATTCGAACCTCACCACCATGATCACGGCAGCGGCTTTGTTTATTTTAGGCCAGGGCCCGTTGAAAGGTTTTGCCATCGTACTGATGATCGGTATTGCTACTTCGTTTTTCTCGGCCGTTTACATTTCGCATGTGATCATCGAGTGGATGACACGCAACGGAGATGATTCGAATGTTACGTTTGACACGCCCTTGGCGCGGATCGTGAAGCAGAGAAGCCAGTTTGATTTTATTGGGTTCAGAAAAAAAGCATACCTGTTTTCCGGAGCTATTGTCGTGGTCGGGTTTATCCTGATCGCCATACAAGGCCTTAATCTGGGCGTGGATTTCAAAGGAGGACGTTCTTATGTTGTTACGTTCAATCAACCTGTAGTGGCCACCGACCTGAAAGTGGCCATGAGCGAAAGCTTTGAAAATTCGGGCGTGGAAGTAAAAAACTTTGGAAGTGATAAGGTGATGAAAGTGACCACCTCTTATCTGGTTGATGATGAATCGGAAGCAGCTGATGAAAAGGTGAAGAACGCGTTGATAACCGGTGTTGAAAAATTCAAAGGCATTAAATACACCGAGAACGATGCCCAATTGGATGATGCACATTTTACAATCCCGTCTTCATCAAAAGTAGGGGCTACCATTGCCGATGACATAAAGGGTTCGGCCTTTGAAGCCAGCATCTGGTCGCTGATTTTGATTTTTATTTACATCCTGGTCCGCTTCAAAAAGTGGACCTACAGTGCGGGTGCCATTATTGCTACCGTTCACGACACCCTGTTTGTGGTGGCCTCGTTTGGCATTGCCCGCTTCTTTGGTATTTCATTTGAGATTGACCAGGTGTTTATTGCGGCCGTGCTCACCATTATTGGTTACTCGATAAACGATACGGTAATTATTTTTGACCGGATACGCGAGTACCTGGGCTTTGGTGCCAACCACGACCGCGCCAAAGTATTTAACGATGCCATCAACAGCACGCTAAGCCGCACCCTGATCACCTCGGGCACAACCCTTATTGTGGTAATTGTGCTTTTGATTTTTGGAGGCGAGGTATTGCGCGGGTTTTCGTTTGCCTTGTTCATAGGCATCACCATCGGCACGTTCTCTTCCATATTTATTGCCGCCCCGGTGGTGTTGGATTTGGATAGGGAAAAGGCAGTGGTTGTAAAAAAATCAGACTCGAA
>JAYVAI010000229.1:0-4179 GCA_043751075.1 Cyclobacteriaceae bacterium
AAGTAAGAACCGGTCACCCAACTTCAAAGGAAAAACCCATCAATCACCATCGGTTTCCTTGTTTTTTTTGAACCTCTAAAAAATCGCGGAACTCAGGAAAAAATAGACCGTGAAATCAAATTCAGGGATTATGCCCAACATGATGTAAAAGAATATTGGATCATAGACCCGGACAAAGAAACCGTAGAACAATATGAATTAAAAGAGAAGCAGTTTGAATTGCTGGTGAAAGTAAATTCAGGCACGGTGGTGTCGAAGACCATAGAAGGGTTCAGTAGAGTTAAAAAATATTTTTGCTTAACATGTAGGCACACTCATCCAACTAAGCTCCTCAATACTTCAAAATTTCATTCAACGTTTTTATCACAAGCTCCAACTCCGTTGCGCTGATATTACCCAACTTCCTCACCAATCTTTCTTTGGAAATAGACCGAATGTGAAAGACCAATATTTCTGATGGGGCTTTTAATCCATTGGTTTGAGAGGGGTTGAGAACCGGATTGCCTTTATAGTTTTTGATTTTGGTAGTAAGTGGAATAGCGATTACCACATTGAGGTGTTGGTTCAACAAATTTCCGCTGACAATTACAACGGGCCTAAACCCGGCCTGCTCGCTACCCTTAGTAGGGTTCAAATTTACATTCCAAATATCACCCTGCCTCATTCCTTAATCTGACTTAGATATTCCGTCATTCCTTCCTCAGCAATGGAAAGAATATCCTGATCGTTGGCCGCCAGTTTATACGATTTTATATACTCGGCCTTATCGAGGTGTTCTAAGTAAAGCCTGAGCGCAGTTTCAATAAGTTTGTTTTTGGGTATGGCAAGAGCCTTTGCTTTATCGGAAAGAACTTGGAGAAGATTATCTGGGAGTGTGCTGGTGAAGGTTGCCATATTAGTCTGTTTACCTACAAAAATACCAATCATAAATATAAAACACAAATATAAAATATGTTCCTTTTTTAATGGGATAATTGTAAAGTTGGTGAATATTCAAAAAAGTAATGGTTATCGATCCCGAATGGGATTGAATTTGAATAACCCGTGTGCAACGCGGGGCAATAACCGCTCCTTGAACAAGGCAACCCCGAATGGGGTTGAATTAGTTTCGGCATGAGTTAGACTTATTCAGCAGACCCTATTTAACATCATCTACATTTATTACTTTTTTCTGTTTCAGTTAAGCCGTTAGCTTTTACTGGTCGCCTGACCAACTCCACCCCTATCCATCCAATGCACCACCCACGCCACGCACACCACCAGCACGCATCCTATAATGTTGTAGTATAGAAAAGCAATTTCATCGTAAAAGAAAAAATAACAGGCAAGCACGGCCAACTCGCCAATCACAGCAGCGATAAACACTGCTGTGCCCCGGATGGGTTTCATGTAAAAAGCAACGAGGAAAATGCCGAGGATGGTTCCGTAGAACAACGACCCCACAATGTTTACAAATTGGATCAGGTTTTCGGCCATGTTGGCGAGCATGGCAAATATCATGGCTATCAATGCCCACGCAATTGTGAAGAAGCGCGAAGCCCTCAGGTAATGACTTGGCGAGGCTTCGGGTTTAAAGGAACGCTTGTAAATATCCACCGTGGTTGTTGAGGCCAGCGCGTTCAACTCCGAAGACATGCTCGACATGGCTGCCGAAAACATTACCGCAATCAACAGCCCAATGATGCCGTGTGGCAAATAGCTCAACACAAAATTCAGGAACATGTAATCGCGGTCTTGTGTTTTGGCACCGGGCACCGCAGCAGAAATTGTCCTCTTCACTTGTGTGCGGATGCTGTCTTCTTTTTTCTTTGCCGAATAATAGGATGCCTTGGATTTCTCTTTCAACACTTCATCCTTCTGCTGGATGCCATTCACCAAACCCGTTACAGCCGCTTGCTTTTGTTTTGTTATGATGGCGTAATCACGCTCAAGCATGAATAGCGAATCGGAATAATTGGTTTTGGATACCATTTCGCGCAGCGGTTGATTGTGAAAAACCGGAGCTTGATTGAACAAATAAAAAACAAACACCAGCACGCCAATAAACAGGATTACGAATTGCATGGGTATTTTAAGCAAGCCATTGAACATCAAACCCATTCTGCTTTCCGTTAGTGACTTGCCACCTAGGTAACGTGAAACCTGCGACTGATCAGTGCCGAAGTACGACAAGAAAAGAAACGTGGAGGCAAACAACCCCGACCAGATATTGAACCGGTCGCTCAAACTGAAATTGGTGGTCACGATATTGAGTTTTCCCAACTCACCCGCAAGTTGCACCGTGTCGCCAAACGAAATAGTTGAAGGCAACAACCGATAGGCCATAACACCCGCGAGCAACATTCCTCCCATGATAATGGTCATCTGCTGTCGTTGCGTAAGGCTCACTGCATTTGTTCCGCCCGACACGGTGTAAACGATTACAAACAATGCAATCATTGCGGTGGTTAAAATAATATTCCATCCCAAAATGGTTGACAGAACAATAGATGGTGCAAACAAGGTAATGCCTGCCGAGAGCCCCCGCAAAATCAAGAAGAGGATGGCCGCCAGTGTGCGGGTCTTTAAATCAAAACGTGTTTCCAGATATTCATACGCTGTATAGACTTTCAATTTGTAATAGATGGGGATCATCGTGTAAGAGATGATGATCATGGCCAACGGCAAACCAAAATAAAATTGAAGGAAGCGCATGCCATCTTCCATCGCCTGCCCCGGGGTAGATAAAAAAGTAACAGCACTGGCCTGTGTGGCCATGATGGAGACCCCGATCATCCACCATTTCATGGAGTTGTCGCCCTTCAGGTAGCCCTCGATATTTTTTGCTCCGCGCGTTTTCCAGGTTCCATAAATAACAATGGCCGCGAGCGTTCCAAACAAAACGGTCCAGTCGAGGATGTTCATGCGAAAAGTTGTGTTAGCCAGGTAAACACGAGCACTTGTGCCAGCATCACACCCAACACAATCCAATACCAACTGCTCCAGGTATTGAACAAAGGTGGCTTATCCTCACTGATCATTTTGCTTTTGATTTTACTTTTGAGGCGAGTGGATTTTTTTTCTTTCCGTGCGAAACAATATTGGCAAAAAGTTTATACGCACCGGGCACACCCTCTGGCAACTCCCTGAAAAAAGAAAGCCCTGTATAAACATAATATCCTTCACCAAATTTCGCGGCAAGCAAACTGCCATTGTGTGCAGGCTCCCCTTTATCGTTCATCGAAAGGACTGCATCAAATTGTTCGCCCCAGGCCGAAGGATAGTACAGACCGCGCTCCTGCACCCAGCCTTCAAAATCTTTTGCGATAATTTTATTGGGAACATTCAACAGTGGGTGATCCGGTTTCAAAATCCTTACCTCACTGTTCTCGTCTGTTACCCGCTCGCGCGACAAGGTGATCGGATAGGGAGAGAATTTATCTTTTTCAATTTCAAGATCGTTGCTGGTATTGTATTGCACAATCATGGTGCCGCCTTCTTTTACATAATTCAACAAGTCGGGCATGATGAAGCGGATGCGCTCGTTGGTGTTCAGTGCGCGCACACCCAGCACCACGGCATCTACTTTCTTTAAGTTGGATGCGGTAACTTCTTCGTTCTTCATTTCCCACACTTCGTATCCCAGGTTGCGAAGGCTGGCTGGAATATCATCGCCTGCACCACGGATGTAGCCAATCACCGCTCCCTCTTTTTTCAAATCCATCTTAATGATTTTTGCTTGGGCAATGGGCAACAGTGTTTGCGTTGGGATGTGATCGTATTGTATCGTGAGCAGTGAATTGGAAAATTTATTCCCCTCCGATTCCACCACGGCATTCATGTATCCGTCAAATTCTTTCTGCCCCGGAAATACCATAAAGTTGTATGACTGCTCCTCTCCTTGTCGGGTCAATTCAAAATTTGCGAAAGCCGGTTCGGGGCGCCAACCGGTGGGCAACTCCAATTTAATGATTCCCTTTCTTGCATTGCCAGAAGCTGATTTCAAAAGTACGCTGATCTTCTTGGGCGTTTGATCGCCAAACACATAAACCGACTGTGGAAAATTGATGAACACCGGTGGCACCACTTCAAAGGGCCGCGATAGTTCTCCTTTCACGGGATCGGTCCACTTGTAAATCATAGGGATGTTGAATGAAATCATCTCTCCTTGCACCGAGAATTTCAGGTTGATTAAAATGG
>JAYVAI010000230.1:0-1590 GCA_043751075.1 Cyclobacteriaceae bacterium
TTTAGAGTTGCGCTACCCGGTGCGATTGGAAAAATTTGAAATAAGAAAAGGATCGGGAGGCACAGGAAAATGGAAAGGTGGCGATGGGGTGGTGCGCACAATCACATTCAAAGAAAAAGTGGAAGTGAATATTCTTTCCCAGCATCGCATCGAACAGCCTTATGGATTGAACGGTGGACATACTGGCAAAGCAGGCTCGCAAAAATTGATCGCAAAAACTGGCGAAGTAAAAATCCTTGGCGGGATGGACACCCTGGTGGCCGAGGCCGGAGACCGTGTGGAGATTGAAACACCGGGAGGGGGAGGATATGGGTAGGGCAATTGGCCTTGTCATGTTTAGTAACGTCCAAAATGGCACTAAACTTTATTTGATTGAAAATTTAGTGTTTGCTTTGGGTTATGTCACTAAACAAAATGGCCGTCAGCTGTAAAGGCGCAGTACTCTTAATCTTATGCCCCCTTAGCTCAGTCCAAAGTCACACAGGCGTCAGACACCTTTGAGGTTTCAGACGCCTATACCAGCCATAACTAAACGACATTGACTCTTAATCCCTCTTGATAAAAATAAAATCCCCGCCTTCATCGCCAGCGCCCTGCACAATGCCAAGTAGTGGTGTTGTCGTGGAATTGTTCAGAATAGGTTGATAAATACGATTGAACAACAAAGAGGTGTGCAACAGAACGTCATTGTTTTCTTCCAGGCTTTTTAACAGAAATTTAAGGAACACACTTTCATCCGGCACCTCACTCAGGTTTCCACTGGTAAGGGCTTTACGGCTTTTCACTTTGTAGGCATCGTTGAAGCGCATTATTTCTGCTGCCACAGATCGGGTTTTGAAAATACTACCACTAAAACATGCATCGGTAATCAACAAAGTGTGTTTTGATTTAATGGCCCCGATATAATCTTTGATGGTTGAGTTGGCGATCCAAGCACTGCGACTTGGGGTCTTGGCATCGGAAGGTAGCCAATAGCCAAAATCTTTACTCTTGTCATACACGCCATGACCCGCAAAAAAAATCAGTAAATTTTCGTTTTCAGCTACAGCCTCTGTAAGCCGCTCAAACTGGTTCATTATTTCTTCACGCGTTGGATTTTTCAAGAGGGTGACAAACGCTGAATCAAACGCATATTTTTTTGTTAAAACAGAATACAACTTCTCAGCATCTTTCACGGGCATTTCCAAATTGGTCAAACCAGGTCCGGCATTTTCATATTCAGAAACCCCAACAATCAACGCATGGTATTTGGGTATTTTGGTTATGCCCAAATCGGCAAGCGTCAGTCGCCCGGTTTCATTGTTCAAAGTCTTGTTCTTTTCAACCGTTACTTTCACCGCGTTGCTGCTGCCTTCAAAGGTTTGGCTAAACGCCTGAATTGAAACCAAGCCGAGCAAGATTAAAGTCAATTTCAATTTCATGGTTTTGTTGTTTAGTTTTTCAAGTTAGCTTGGTCTGTCTAAAAAGTCTGTCTGTCATCGCGGCCTTTGAGCCGCGATCTCATTGTTTGCTCTAATAATTGGGATGCCGGGTCAAAGCCCGGCATGACACTTCGAACGATTTGGACTTTTTAGTCAGCCCCTTGACGAC
>JAYVAI010000231.1:0-30393 GCA_043751075.1 Cyclobacteriaceae bacterium
AAATTTAGTGGCCAGTTCGTTTTCAACCGATGGTATAATCGAAAGCATAGAATGGCTGGAGGAAGCAGGCAAACCCTATTTGAGTTTAGTGCAATGGCACCCCGAACGGATGAGAGATGAAACAAGCCTACTGACGGCAAAGATCAAAGAAGATTTTTTAAAACAGATCAGGAGTAATAAGTAAATAAAATTTTCAAAATTAGTTTGATCGCTTTGGAATTTACCAAGAAAACCATGCCAACTATTTTCTTTAAATTTGGATTAAGGTTTTACTTTGTAAGCTATGATTGCAGGGAACCCGCGCACGTGCATGTTGGTGATGGGGCAAAGAAGATATGCAAGTATTGGTTAAGGGGAAATCAAGTCATACTTGCGGATAGTTCAGGATTTACCAAAAGAGAACTGTTCAAAATAGAAAAAGTAATAACAGATAATTATTCCTTCATCTTAACAACATTCCATGAATTCTGTAAAGAGTACAAAAAATAAGAAGAGCGCAACTGATTGGATTGGCAAATTGTCGTTTGATCAATTACCCAAGATAATGGATGTTGCATTTATAAAAGATGAGATCGCATTCGTTTTGGATGACGAGCGAATTGTTTACATCCCCCTTGCGTGGAGCAAAAAACTTCAAAGGGCAAAACCAAGTCAGCGTCAAAATTTTAGAAATACCGGAATCCATGTTTTTTGGGATGATGTGGACGAGATCATTGGCGTAAAGAATATTTTGTTCGGAAAAAAAATTTTTATCTAAAACCCATAATGAAAATCATCAATCCCGCTACGGAAGAAGTTATCCAAGATGTATTGGAAGATTCAAAGCAGTCAGTGGAAATGAAATTTGAACTTCTGCGCCAAGCGCAAACAAGCTGGGGCCAGGTTGAATTGGGTGAACGGATAAAGGTACTTCAATCTTTTTCCGATTTGTTGCAAAAGAACATAGAACATTTAGCATTTGTGCTAACATCTGAAGTTGGCAAGCCCCTGCAACAATCGCGCAACGAAGTGAATGGGGCGCGCGCCAGAATAAAGTGGCTCACCGAAAATGCCTTCAACTATTTGAAAGATGAGCTAATGACCAACGAACCAGGTTTGACAGAGCGCATTTCGTACGAGCCACTGGGTGTGGTGTGCAATATTTCGGCCTGGAACTATCCCTATCTCGTAGGCGTGAATGTTTTTGTTCCCGCCTTACTGGCAGGCAATACTGTGATGTATAAACCATCGGAGCATTCCACCTTAACGGGATTGGAAATTGAAAAATTACTGAAAGAGGCGGGTATTCCAGAGCATGCATTTCATACGGCTATCGGTGCGGGGGCGGTAGGGGAGTTGTTGTTGGAATTGCCTTTCGATGGATATTTTTTTACCGGTTCATACAAAACAGGAAAATACATGTATGAAAAAGTGGCTCTCAAGATGGTGCCGTGTCAATTGGAATTGGGTGGCAAAGATCCATTGTATGTGGCCGATGATGTGGCCGATGTGAAAGCAGTGGCAGTGGGCACGGCCGATGGTGCCTTTTACAATAACGGGCAAAGCTGCTGTGCTGTGGAGCGCATTTATGTGCACGAAAAAATTTACGATCGATATGTAAATGAATTTATCAACGAAGTTAAATCATGGAAAATAGGAGAGCCCACCGAAGCAGGTGTTTATATCGGCCCGCTCAGTAGAAAGAACCAACTTGCATTTTTGGAAGGCCAGGTAAGTGATGCAGTACACAAGGGAGGCAAAATTGAAACAGGTGGCAAGCGAATGGCAGGCAAAGGTTTTTATTTTGAACCTACGGTAATCACGCAGGCCAATCATAGCATGAGCCTAATGCGCGAAGAATCTTTTGGGCCTATCATTGGCATCATGAAAGTGAAAGATGATGCGGAGGCTGTTCAACTGATGAAGGACACGGAGTATGGATTAACGGCAGCAGTTTATAGCAGCAACCAAAAGAGAGCGGAACACATTTTACAACAGATCAACAGTGGCACGGGTTATTGGAATTGCTGCGACCGTGTTAGTGCGGCATTGCCTTGGAGCGGCCGTCAACATTCCGGCTTTGGTGCTACATTATCGTATGCAGGGCTACGCGCTTTCACCAAACCGAAGGCCTATCATTTGAAGGGTGGCTAAATCAACTCCCACTGAATTGGAAATAATTGGCCACTCTGTTAAATCTTCAATCTCAAATCTTCTACCCTCACTTCATCTGCCCGTACTTCTTCGAGTAGCGTTCATACAGTTCCTGTTGGTTGCCAGGCAGTGTCACCAATTTGCCACTGATGAATGCATGTGATAAAATATTGGTCCGGTAATCGAGCGCATCGCCAGCCGATACAAACAGGGTAGCATCTTTTCCAACTTCCAATGTTCCCACCCGGTTGTCAACACCCAGTGCTTTTGCTGTGTTGGAAGTAATTGTTTTCAACGCATCTTCTTTGCTCATACCATAGGCGGCAGCCGTGCCCGCAAAAAAGCCGAGGTTTCTACTGCCATGAAGTGCATCATCATTGGAAAGGGAAACCATCACACCTGCTTGGGTAAGAAGGTGAGGGAGTTTGTATGGCATATCCGCATCATCATCGGCCCTGGCCGGTAAGCTGTGTGTGGAAGGAAGTATCACAGGGATTTTATTTTCCTTTAAAAACTCTGCCACATTATAGGCGCCCATGCCGCTGATCAATGTGATGCGCTGCGTGCCACTGCGTTGTGCAAAGCGAACGGCTTCCACAATTTCTTTCGGCCCGCCAGCATGAACGAACAGCGTTTTCTTTCCGTCAAACAGTCCCTGCATGGCTTCAAATTTCAAATTGGTTTCTTTTGATGTAATTTTTCCATACGATGATGATTCTGCAAAAAACAACGCAAGATCATTTACCTGCTTTTCATAATCTTTGTTTACCGATTCGGAAAAAGAAAACGTATTGAAGTCAAACTGCCGCCTCATAATCGGAGGCCAGTTTAGGTGCACACCCATGTCTGCAGTGTGTGTAGCATCCTCCCAGTTCCATCCATCCATTTCCATCAATGACGATGAGCCTGAAATCAATCCACCGGTGGGCGTGGTCTCTGCCAACAGCACTCCGTTGAACCGAAAGGAGGGAGCATATTCTGAGTCGGTATTATAGGAAATCACTGCGCGCACATTGGGGTTCATCTCTCCGCGCTCGTTGTTGTCGCTCATGGCGCGGATGGAACTCACTTCCTGCAAGCCCACTTGCGAATTGGGAAGTATGAAACCCGGATAGACATGTTTGCCGTTTATGTTAATCACTTCAAATGATGAGAGATCAAATTTTGATGTGGTGGCATCGGCAACAATGGTGAGCTTGCCTTTGTCAAAACCGATAATGGAATTTTGGATTACCTGACCATTGCCAAGATGCGCCACGCCACCCATAAGGGCAATAGGTTTGGCTTGTGCTTTTGCGGGAACAGGTGTTTGTGAATGGGTTGCGGTGACCATGAACATGGCCAATAAAAGAAAGTAATTTATTTTTTTCATTTGCGTAAGGTGTTCAAGTGTTGATGTGTTACTGTATTGAGTTATGTAAAGTTTAGTGCCTACTGCTTTCTGCCTACTGCCTACTTATTTTTAATGATCTTCTGATTTTTCAAAGCCAAGCACATCATCGCAGTGGAAATCAAGTTGGCTGCGCGCTTCACCGCGTTGTGTGGGTGCGCCCGATTTTTTAACATCTTTCATTTTTTGGATTATCCGTGCACGTTCGGCAATCAGGTCTTTATTATTTTGTTCATCTTTCTGCATATCGAAATACACTTTCCCATCAATGATTGTTTTTTCTGCTTTGGCATACACCGATAAAGGATGATCGGTCCAGAGCACGAGATCAGCTGACTTGCCCACTTTCACACTTCCCATCTGGCCATCGAGGTGAAGTATCTTGGCCGGGTTGAGCGTCACCATCTTCAGTGCATCTTCTTCGCTCATGCCACCATATTTTATTGACTTGGCCGCCTCTTGATTTAACCTTCTTCCCATCTCGGCATCATCGGAGTTAATGGCCGTGAGCACGCCTGCTTTGTGCATGATGGCCGCGTTGTATGGAATGGCATAACGCACTTCCCATTTATAATTCCACCAATCTGAGAATGACGATGCGGCTACTCCATGCTTCTGCATTTTGTCGGCTACTTTATAACCTTCAAGAATATGGGTAAACGTATTGACGCGGAAGTTGAACCGCTCGGCCACTTTCATCAACATATTGATTTCTGATTGCACGTAGGAGTGACAGGTGACAAAACGTTTCTTGTTCAGGATTTCTACCATCGTTTCCTCAACCAAATCTCTTCGAGGTTTTAAGGCCGGTATCTTGGAGGAGAGGCCATTATAAGCCGTCCATTTTTTTTCATACGCGCGTGCATTGATGAAGGCATCCACATACACTTGCTCCACGCCCATGCGCGTTTGCGGAAAACGAATGGAGCTTGCATTGCCGGTGCGCTTCACGTTTTCTCCAAGCGCAAATTTTATAAATCCATCGGCTCCTTGTATTTTATAATTCTCTGGCGATTCGCCCCAGCGCAGTTTTATCAATGCCGATTGTCCACCAATTGGGTTGGCCGATCCGTGCAACACCTGCACCGCCACCACACCACCGGCCAGAGCCCTATATATATTAATGGCTTCGGCATCAATGTTATCGCCTATGCGCACCATGGCCGAGTTGGAAGCAACGTCATTGATGCTGGCCGCGCCAATGTGCGAGTGTTCGTCAATGATGCCCGCTGAGAGATGTTTTCCGGTGGCGTCAATTACTTTGGCCGTTGGGTCGCTCAGGTTTTTTCCTACTTTGGAAATCTTGCCATCTTTGATCAGCACATCAGAGTTTTGCAAAATGCCCTCGCTTTCATTCGTCCATACGGTTGCATTTTTGATCAGCATAGTTTCCAGTATTGGAAGAGCAGCCGTGCCGTGTGCGATGAAGGGATAAATTACGTTGCCCAATTCTTCCTTTTTCGCATCGGCAGGTTTTGCAGGAGTTTTGGGTTGCAGATCACCAGTGCGTGTGCTTGTAAAAGTTGTCCAGGTGCCATCCACTAATTGACCTTTTCCTTTCCAGCCGGTGGCCTCGCTCCAGCCCGATAGTCTGATGCTTCCCGGGTTTTTCTTCTCGGGTTTGAAACTAAGGGTGATCAAATCATTTGCAAAGGTTGCTGTTGCATCCACGAAAGTGGTGTCGCTCACTTTAACTTTTGCTTTATGGCTTCCGGCTTCACCGCTCACTTCCATAGAATAGGTTTTTCCCCCTATGGAAAGATTGTAGTTGCCGGCAAAGTTGCGTGTGTCCAATGCTTTTAGTTCAAACGGTTGCCCTTGAACCCAATTCTGATAAATGGAAGTTTTCTCATCAAACAATTTGCCCGATGTAATAATAAAATTGGCAAGCATGCCTTTCTTCAGGCTTCCCACCTGGTCTTCCATTTTTAATAGTTGAGCCGGTGTGGTGGTCAACGCTTTCAAAGCCGTGCCTTCGCTCAAACCATTTTCAATTGACTTCCGTATGTTGGGAAGGAAGTCCGATAATTTTTTGAGGCCGCTGGTGGTGATGGCGAAATTCACTCCGGCTTTTTCCAATGCACCTAAGTTTGTCGGGGCCAGTTCCCAATGTTTCATATCGGCCAGCGACACCCGCTCGGCATCAAAGGGGTCTTCCACATCATACGCCTCCGGAAAATTTACCGGAATGATAAGCGTTGCGTTGGTGGATTTTATTTCCGTGATGCGCTTGTATTCATCGCCACCGCCTTTGATAATATATTGTATGCCAAACTCGTCACCAACTTTATCGGCACGCAATACATTCATCCAGCTGTTGGCATCAAAGAGTTGAGGCAGTCTTTGATTTAGCATCCAGGCTTCGAGCGAATTATCAGCAAAGGGCCGTGGGGTTTGACTTCCAAACCACTCGGCATCCAAATAAGTCTGGCGGAGAAGTGCAATGAATCCCATCATGGACGTGGGATAATTTTGTGTAGAACTTCCTTTCTCTAACGAATAGTTGGCCGCAGCTTTTTGCCTGAGAACGGATTTGTTGTCCGTACCTTCTGCGAGTGTAACAAATGCAGCCGTACCACTTGCCAGCCCATCGTGTTTGGACGTGAGCACGGCACCGAAGCCAAGCTTGCGCATTTCATCGGCAGTCTTTGCATTGACGGTAAATTCATCGGCAGCATTATAATGCGACCGTATTGCCTGATTTGCATTGTAGGCACCTTTTGTTTTGGACTCCATTTGTTCGGCACCACCAAAGCCACCATTGCCACGGATGCGCTCCACCTCGGGCAACCCGTAATTGGTGTGCATCTCTATCAGTGATGGATAAATATATTTTCCTTTTAAGTCAACCAATGTGTAGCCATTTGGAACCACCAGGTTGCTGCCCACTTGTTCTATCTTTCCATTCTTCACTAAGAGTGTGGCGTTTTGTAAGGTGGATTGATGATCCACAACGATGGTCGCATTCGTGAAGGCAAATAAGCCCGCCCGCGAATCTTTCACATCATTGCGTGGAAAAGTTTCCTGAGCTAATGCATTCCATACGCAAAAGAATAATGCAATCGTGAAAATCAGTTTGCTTCTTTTCAAAGCATAGAAATAGTTAGTATCCATAGATAAAATCTTGTTTTTTTCTTCCTGCCAAAGTAGGAAATAGGGATATGGCCGAACGCGATTAAAGGATGTACGGTAAGGGTTGTATGTTGATGGTTTCGGGTTGTCATCGCGGGCGAGTCCTCAAACTTTAACGTTGTTGAGAATCTTCAACTCGACCCGCGATCCGATAAACAGGTTGGTGTAAACTTTAAAGGGATTCCGGGTCTCGTTTAAGTGTGAGTTAAAAATCCCTCGCCCGGAATGACACTCTGATTTTAGAGTGCACACCAAAAAGGAATGACGCGACCTATGGTCTAGCCCCTGCAATTTTTCTCACCTCGGCCAGTACCAACTCGATTTCTTCGGTCGTATTATAAATGGAAATGCCGATCCGTGTAACGCCACCCCGCTCTAAAAGCCCCAGTGCTTCCATGGCGCGTATGGCGTAGAAGTGCCCGTCCCAGGCGCAGATGTTTTTTTGTGCAAGTTGCCCACAAACCTGGGTGGGATTTTTTCCGTCCATGGTAAACGAAAGGGTAGGGGTTCGCGCTGTGGAAGAAAAATCCTGGCCTACCAGTGTTACACCTTCAATTTGTTTGAGGCCATTGTATAGTTTGCTTGCCAGCGAATGTTCATGCACACTTATTTTTTTGTATGCGTCCATCAATTTCCCGCGCAAGGAATTTCCGGTTCCAAGCGTTGCAATAAATTCCACGGCTGCCGACACTCCGGCAATGGCTGCGTGGTTGAGCGTTCCGGTTTCAATACTATCGGGCGCTGTTTGGCCTGCTACACGAAGGCGATCGGTTGGCAGACGATCTAGTATTCCGGGCTTGCTGTAAAGTATGCCCACATGCGGGCCATAAAATTTATAGGCAGAACATAGCAGAAAGTCGCAGCCGATATCCTGCACGTCAATCGAAAAGTGTGGTGCGTAGTGTACGGCATCCAGCAGCAGCCACGCATTGTATCTGTAAGTAAGCTCGCGCGCCAACTTGAAATTGTTTACGGTGCCAATGCAGTTGGACGACATGCCCATGCACACTAACCGTGTGTTCTCGTTTATTTTAGTTGAGAAATCTTCATAGTCCAATACACCCGTTGGAAGCAGTTTTACTTCGCGCACTTTTATGCCAAAGTCGCGGAGCGTGAGCCACGGCCCGCGGTTGGCTTCGTGGTCGAGTTGGGTGATCAGCACTTCGTCACCCGGCTTTAGCACCCGCGACATTGCCCTGGCCAACGCGAAGTTGAGTGTGGTCATGTTTTGCCCAATAGAAATAGTGTTTTCATTTTCTGCGCCCAGCAAAGCAGCCATGCACGTGCGCATGCGATGGATCACCTGATCCGTTTCTTGGGTGGTGACAAAGGCACCATGAGAATTGGCGTTGGAATTTTTATAGTAATGAGCAATGCCATCTATCACAGATTGTGGCACCTGAGTTCCCGCAGGGCCATCAAGAAATACGATGGGCATGTTGTTGTGCGTTCTTTGTAGAGAAGGAAATTGCTGCCGGATTGAATGTGAGTTGATCATAAAGGATTTAAGATTTAAGATTTTTGATTTTTGATTTAAGATGTGAGATTTGTGATTTGTGATTTGTGATTTGTGATTCTGGATTCTTTGATTCTATATTCTGACTTCTGACTTCTAAATTCTTCCTACTAACTCCTAAAATTCTATTCTCTCCCCTAATTTCAAAACTCGATAGGCCTGGCCAATTCTGTCTGCACTCTTTGTGAAATTGTTGGGATCGGCTGTGTTGAATTCAAATAAATCATAGTGATGTGGCACCACCAACTTTGCTCCGATTTCTTTTCCAAGCTGTGCCGCTTCTTCTGCGTTCAGGTTTCCGGCCACTCCCCGCGAAGGATCATTGCCATTGATGGGAAGGAAGGCAACATCAACCTGGAAAAATTTTAAAATGTCAACCATCGAATCGTACCAAAGGGTATCACCGCTGTGATAGATTTTCCAATTGCCAAATTCCACTACGTAGCCCAGGTAGCGGCATCGGCCATGCTCATCGCGTTCAAGTTCGTTGTGTGCGGCAGGCACTCCATGAAAAGTAAATCCTTTCATCTCAATTTCTTCCTTGTCATTTAATCCGACAGGAAAGTTATGCGGGCATTTTATGCGATCCATAACAAAATCTCTATTGGCTTCGGGAATGATAAATTGAATGCCCAGATTTGCCTTGAGCAATGGGATCAACGTTTCGCCATCAAGATGATCGGTGTGGTTATGACTTGAGGTAACTATATCTATGCAATCGAGCAGGTGAGGCTCTATCACCAATTCGCTGATGCGTGTGTGCTGTTTGTTTGTGTTGAAATATTTCCTGGTCAACGAATCAGAAAGATAGGGATCGAACAACACACATATTTTGTTCCATTGTATCAGAAATCCACTCTGCCCGAGCCACCAGATGTCAAATGAGTTTTTGTTGCCATTTTTTTTTGTATTGTGGATTTGCTGTTGCAGAATTTTTCCTTTGCAGTAAGCTGGAATTAATTTAAGGCTCATCATTCACAATTTTAAATCATAAATCATAAACCTTGAATCATTCGCATCACAAACTTTCCCTTACTTTCTTTGCCCCTTTCACCATATTGATCAGCTTTTGGCGCGATGCCCACCGGGCGGTTTGACTAAGGCCGCAATCGGGCGCTACGGCCAACTTCTCAGCGGGCACGAATTTCAAACATTTGCGAATGCGTTCCACAACATCCTCCACCGTTTCGATGTAATAATTTTTTACATCGATGATGCCTACGGCCACATCCATTTTTCCGGCAAAGGTCGCCAGCAATTCCACCTCGGCAAATTCGCGGTTGGCCATTTCAATATGAACTTCATCCACCGATAGATTTAAAAAATCGGGAAGCATGGGCTTTAGGCTGCGATAGCCAACGGGCCTTCCTTTAAAATTTCCAAAGCACAAGTGTGTGGACAACCTACATTTTCCAACCACACTGCTTACCGTCTGATTGAAAATATCCACAAAGCGTTTGGTGTCTTCTTTATAGGCATAGCAACTCATGGATGGCTCATCCACGGTAATCTCTTTGCAACCGGCCGCAATCAAATCTTCCAGTTCTTTTTTTACAATTGGCAACAGTGCTTCGGTAATCGCATATCGGTCCTTGTATTTTCCATTGGGCAGCAGGCGGCCGCTCAATGTATAGGGGCCGGGTATGCTCGCCTTCAATGTAGGGCCGGCAGGGGCGAGCTTTTGCAATCGCTTAAATTCTTTTACAGCACCTAATCCATTGGGAGCAGTGAGTGTATCGATGATGGAATTTTTTCCGCGCTGATCGTGTGCTGGCGGGCCAAACTTCCGTAGCTCATCGGTATTTTCTTTTATCCCTTTTATATAGCCATAAAATGAGAGATTGAAATCAAGGCGGGTTTGTTCTCCATCGGTGATCACATCAAGCCCGGCCGTTACCTGATCGTGTATGGCTGCGATCACGGCATCTTCCACCATTTCTTCGCGATCGGCATTTCCAAATTCATGCAGGTTTTTAATGGCAAACTCAAGCCATCCCGGAAACGGATAGCTGCCTACTACGGTGGTGCGGATGGGAAGGGGTTGCATGGGAGATTTATGATTTACGATTTTACATTGAGGATTATTGAGCCTTGAGCTTTGCGTTCGGGCGGGTTTTCATTCTCCACAGCCTAAATCTTGTTCTTCAAATTCTTCATGATCTTGTTGGTGAACACAAAGTCATCGAGTTCTTTCACACCGGTATTCATGATTTCATTGTTCGATCCTTCCCAAAGTTTGTCGCCTTTAAACAAGAACATGATTTTCTCGCCAATGCCCATCACCGAATTCATGTCGTGCGTTACCACCACGGTGGTGATGTCAAACTCGTGGGTTAATTCCATGATCAGTTCGTCAATCACAATGGCTGTTTGCGGATCCAAACCAGAATTTGGTTCATCGCAAAACAAATAGTTTGGATTATTTACTATGGCTCTGGCAATGCCCACGCGCTTCTTCATGCCACCACTTATTTCTGATGGCATTTTTTTGTTCACCCCTTCCAGGCCTACACGCTTTAAACAAAAGTTCACCCTGTCTATTTTTTCGGGAGCCTGCATTTTGGTAAGAATATCCAATGGGAACATTACGTTTTGCTCCACATTCTTTGAATCAAACAACGCACCTCCCTGAAACAGCATCCCAATTTCCCTGCGCACTTCCGACTTAATATCTTTATCAGCCTCGGTAAAGTTCCGCAGATCATAAAACACGGTGCCCGTGTCGGGGTGAAGCAGGCCTACAATGCACTTGAGCAACACACTCTTGCCGGTTCCGCTGCTGCCTATGATCAGGTTGGTTTTGCCTTTGTCAAATTCGCCACTGATCCCGTTAAGGACAGCCTTACCAGAAAATGATTTAGAAATATTTTTGATCTTGATCATGCTTTTTACAAAAGGAGGTAGGCTAAAAAATAATCGGCCAACAAAACTGCAATGATGCTGGCGGTTACGGCTTGTGTGCTGGCAATGCCAACTTCCAATGCACCGCCCGTAGTAAAGTAGCCGCGGTATGAGGAGATGGAACTGATCAGGAACGCAAACACAAACGACTTGATCAACGCGAACGTGATAAAATAAGGATTGAAGTTATAGCGTATGCCATAAATAAATTCACCGGGTGCAATTATATCGTTGAGCGTGCCCACCAAGTATCCTCCAAACAGTGAACATACCGCGGCCACAATCACCAGCAGAGGAAACATGAGCATGGAAGCAACTATTTTTGGCAATATCAGATACGAGGCAGAGTTGATGCCCATCACTTCCAGCGCGTCCACTTGTTCGGTTATTTTCATGGTGCCCAAGCCACCGGCCATGCTCGACCCCACTTTGCCGGCATAGATCACGGCCATGATGGTGGGGGCCAATTCCAACACCGTCATTTCCCGTACCACCATCGCAATAATATAGCTGGGAACAAAAGGGCTCACCAAGTTGGCGGCCGTTTGCAGGGTTGTTACCGCGCCCATAAACGTGGAAACCAATATGAACAACAAAATCGACTTGATGCCGATCTGGATGCACTCTTCCAGCGTAAGGTTGTAATAGATTCTGAACGTTTCGCGCCTTACCACTAAGGAGCCCAAAAAAATCATGTACCGTCCAAATCCCTTCATGTAATTGAATTGCTATATTGCCCAAAGATAAAATATTTTCGCATGAACAAATTGATAGTAGTAACTGGCGGCACAAAAGGCATAGGCCGCGCCATCATCGAGCGCTTTGCCAGGGCTGGTTTTGATATCGCCACGTGCTCAAGAAACAAAAATGATCTCGATGATTTAAGAATACAAATAGAAAAAGGTTTTAAAGTAAACGTGTTTGTGCTTGAAGCAGATATGGCAGACACCAAGCACGTTAAGGACTTTACGGATTTCATCAATAAATTAAACCGCCCGGTAGATGTGCTGGTGAACAATGCCGGATACTTTGAGCCGGGCCAAATCACCGAAGAACCCGATGGGCTTCTTGAGCGGATGATGCACAGCAACTTGTACAGTTCTTACTACACAACCCGCGGACTTATTGGCGGCATGAAATCGCGCAAGCATGGCCATGTTTTTACGATTTGTTCCATAGCCAGCATCAAGGCATATCCCAATGGAGGCTCGTATGCCATATCCAAGTTTGCTTTGTTGGGCTTTACCAAAGTGCTGCGGGAAGAACTGAAAGGATTTGGCATCCGTGTTACGGCTGTGTTGCCGGGTGCTACCAAAACCAGCAGTTGGGGTGAAACTGATCTTCCCGATAGCCGCTTTATGAAACCCGAAGATGTGGCCGAAGCGGTGTATGGTGCTTATTCTTTATCAGAACATTCAGTGGTAGAGGAAATATTGATAAGACCTCAGTTGGGGGATATTTAGTTGTCGCGTACACAATTGCTGGATAAGTGAACATCCTTCACCTTTTGTATCTTTGCTTTATGGGAAAAAAGGAAATCATTGCACATTGGCTAACCATGGCAGAACGTGACTGGACGAGCGTTCAAGCCCTTCATCAGGCAGGGCAATACATACATGCTCTTTTCTTTTCTCACTTGGTGATTGAGAAAATATTAAAGGCGCACTGGGCAAAAGACAATGAAGAAAGTGAGCCGCCTCGCATCCACGATCTAGAATTTCTATATACCCAGACTGACTTAAAACTTTCCGCTGACCATGTAGATTTTTTGGGTGTAATGAACTCTTGGAATTTGGAAGGACGCTATCAAGACTTACAAGGACAAATTCTATAAAAGGGCCACAAAAACTTACACGGAAGGAAAGCTTAAACAGGTGGATCAATTAAGATTATGTTTACTATCCGAATTGCAAAACAAATAATTGTCAGCCTAATCGGTGACTTGCGGATGGAAGGATACAATCCAACAAGGGTTGTTTTATTTGGCTCTGTTGCAAAAGCAAAAGCACATCGCCATTCGGATATAGATGTGGCCGTATGGGACGAAAAATTTACGGGTTGCAGACCTATTGACCGAGAATCTCTTGTAAAAATCCTTCATCGCTATCCTCGCCTCGAACTACATACTTTCCACTCCAGCGAAACCAGTGATGACAATCCTTTTATAATGGAAATTGAAAAATCTGGAATTTCTGTTCAATTGAACCCTTCGTTGACGTTGGTCAGAAATTAGTTGTTGTCCCGCAACGATGAGATACTTCAATTCAGTCCCACTCTCAAAATTTTATAAATCCACAGGGCAAAAATAAAGATTCGAAAGGAGTTGGTCGCCTGACGACCCACTCTAACAATGCGACCAAACCTACTCTCGACAAGTAAGTTAGCTTTGATCTATGATTGCCAAACAGCGCAGTAAAAATATCCACTCACCACGTGTACCATCTTTGAAAAAAAAGGAGCGAAAAAGCGCAATAAACCTTTATCTTTGAGTAGCTAATTTTTTGTTGATATGGACATTCAGACGGAGAAATTGCACTTGATCGAATGGCTTGCCAAATTGAACGATATCAAAATCATACAAGAGATCAAGGACATAGAAAAAGCGACCACGAAAGACGTGCTCATGCGATACACCGATCAGGATATAATTGACAGAGCCGAAGCTTCAATGAAAGATATAGAAGCTGGCAGAACTACAAGGCTATCCGATTTTAAAACCGAGATTGACCAGTGGAAGCACTCAAGGAATACGCGGTAGAG
This sequence comes from Cyclobacteriaceae bacterium, assembly GCA_043751075.1. GTDB lineage: Bacteria > Bacteroidota > Bacteroidia > Cytophagales > Cyclobacteriaceae > ELB16-189. The sequence goes on from JAYVAI010000231.1 coordinate 13,833, forward strand.
ATTACTGTCAATGGCAATCTGCATACGACCGAGATGGATGAGAAAAAAATCCAAGACAGGAGCAGTTAACGGCTGATGTTACGCATGAACCAAATTTCAATGTTTTTTCTTATTGAAACTTCGTGGCTTGGTGCCTTTGTGGCTCAAATTTCGTACACCTCACTTTGCCACGAAGACACTAAGGCACAAAGAGGGCACGAAGTGCGTAACATCAGTTAACAGCCTGAGCGCATAAATCATCCCCATCCTTGCAAGTTGGTATAAAATAAGTTGTTGCGGGTTTTACCGCCCATAAACAAAAGCCAGATCAATGCGTTATTTTTGTACGATAAATTTCGCTTCGTGAACAGTCAAATCCTTCAAGCTCATCAATACTGCAACAGCTTGGTCAGCTACAGCCGCAGAAAAACACGCGTGGTGAACATTGGCGGTGTGCCTATGGGTGGCGATAACCCCATACGTATTCAATCTATGACCACCATTGACACGATGGACACCCAAGGCTCGGTGGAGCAGGTAATACGCATGGTGGAAGCTGGCTGCGAGTATGTGCGCATCACCGCACCCAGTATTAAAGAAGCCCAAAACTTAGAGGTGATAAAAAAAGAACTCCGTGCAAAAGGATTCTCTGTTCCTCTGATTGCCGACATTCATTTTACTCCTAATGCTGCCGAGTTGGCCGCGCGCATTGTTGAAAAGGTGCGTGTGAACCCGGGCAACTATGCCGACAAAAAAAGGTTTGAAGAAATTGAATATTCCGATGCCACCTATCAGGCAGAGTTGGACCGCATCAGAAATAAATTTACCCCGCTCGTAAAAATTTGCAAAGAGTATGGCACCGCCATGCGCATAGGCACCAACCACGGCTCGCTTTCCGATAGGATCATGAGCCGCTATGGCGACACTCCGCTGGGCATGGTGGAATCGGCCCTCGAGTTTTTGCGCATCTGCGAAGACTTGAACTACTACGATATTGTGCTTTCCATGAAGGCGAGCAACCCTCAGGTGATGGTGCAGGCATACCGCTTGCTGGTGCAGAAGTTGGATGAAGAAAAATTTCAACCCTATCCATTGCACCTGGGCGTGACCGAGGCAGGCGATGGTGAAGACGGCAGGATAAAATCGTCTGTGGGCATTGGCACGTTGCTGGAAGATGGGCTGGGCGACACCATTCGCGTATCGCTCACCGAGGAGCCGGAAGCAGAAGTGCCTGTAGCAAAAGAATTGGCCTACAGGTATGTGGCCAGAACTACTTCACACCTCATTGCTGAAATCAAAAGCAACCCCATCAATCCCTATTCTTACACACGAAGAAAAACGCATGAGGTTGTTAATATGGGAGCCCACAAAGTGCCTGTGGTGCTGGCCGACTTCTCCGGCAAAGAAAAAATCACACCCGCTTCTCTCTTTGCGCTGGGCTATCAATATTCGGTGCCATTGGATAAATGGAACATCACCGACATGGCGTGCGACTACATCTTTCTTGGCGATAAAACCATTGACTTCGAAATACCCGGCACGCTCAGTTTGATTTACAACCATGCCACGTGGCTTACAAAAAAACATAAGGACCGTTCGTATCCGTTCATCAATCCAAAAGATTACCTGAGCGGTGTGGAGCAATCAGCCAAACTCAATTTCATTTACACGCAGTTAAAAGATTTATCCCATGCATTTGTTGGCCAATTGAAACATGACCCAACCGCAGTGTTGCTCATTGACACGTATAACTCTCACGGCCTGGCCGAGCAGCGCAGGTTGTTTATTGAACTGATGGAAAGAGAATGTCACGTGCCTGTAATCATTGGGCGGGCTTACGCTGATCTTACCTCCGATCAGCTACAACTTTACGCTGCCACTGATATGGGCGGGTTGCTGGTTGATGGGCTTGGCGATGGCCTCTTCATTGCAGCCGAGCGATGTGGCTCCGATAAAATGATAAACGAAACCGCCTTTAATATTTTGCAGGCCACACGCACACGCATTTCAAAAACAGAATACATTTCGTGCCCGTCATGCGGAAGGACGTTGTTTGATTTGCAGGAGACCACGGCCAAGATTCGCGTGCGCACTAATCACCTGAAAGGAATAAAAATCGCCATCATGGGATGTATTGTAAATGGGCCAGGCGAGATGGCCGATGCCGATTATGGCTACGTAGGCTCCGGGCCAGGCCGGATTACTTTATACCGTGGCCGGGAAGTGGTGAAGAAAAATGTGCCTACTCCTTTAGCGGTTGACTCGCTCATTGATTTGATACGGGAAGATAAAAACTGGATAGAGCCGAAGCAGTAAATAGCGAGCTATAATGTAGCGTCAATTCTAAAATCATAAATCACACATCTTAAATCTTACTATGGAAAATAAAAACGGAGCGAGCGAAAAAAAGAAATTGTCATTCAGGGAGTTTTTCTCAGTAGGAGAGGTGGGCGGCTATTTTTTTCGCAAGAAGGATCCATCGCGCCCATCGAACATAAATATTAAAATGATGCACGGTGTGAATAAGATTTCGATCGTCATCTTTTTGTTGGGTGTATTATATTTGATTTTGAAACGGTTTATCTGAACATAGAATCATTTAGGGCCCACTGCCTTTCCAAAAAAGGTGTCACCGAAGAATTTCCTTTCGGTGAAGAAACGCTCGTCTTTAAAGTGATGGGCAAAATGTTTGCGCTCACCGATGTTGAATCTTTTGAAAGCATAAACCTGAAGTGTGATCCTGAAAAAGGAGCCCAACTGCGCGAGCAATATCCTTCCGTGTTGTCCGGTTATCACATGAACAAGAAGCATTGGATAACGGTGTTGATGGACGGGAGCATTGGCGATAGGTTGACAAAGGAATGGATTGACCATTCGTTTAGCTTAGTGGCAAGCTCACTTTCATGAAGGATCGGGTGTGTTCTTAAATCAACACGTCATTCCGGGCGAGGCGAGAATTTTTTTATTCAGTTCACAAGAAAACGATACCCTGCCTACCGGACAGGCAGGCCGGAATCCCGTTGATCTTTGCACCATCACATTTAAGGATCGCGGGTCGAGTTGAATATTTTACAAGACCTATAATGTTAGAGCGCTCGCCCGCGATGACATTTCTTGTAATCTGATTATCAAACTCTTATATTGGCAAGAATTTGTAGCTTCACGGTGCTATGTTAATTGTATGTTTATGTCAATTGTGATCATCCATTAGGAATGACCCGGGTTTTATTCTCGTATGTAATCATCCTCTTAATCGTGAGTTCATGCAACACTCAGCGAGTGGTATGCCCTGCCTATCAAAGCGCATTCATTTTTGATAAGCCTACCCAAAAGCAAAAGTTTTCTTATTATAACGAAAGCGCAACATCGCCCAAGGAGATCATGGCCTCGGCCGGTGACAAAGTAATTACCCTTCCTCCCCGCGATTCGTTGTGGGGCAAAGATCAAAGGTATGGCACTCCCAATTCAAGTCAATATGTAATGCCTGGTCCTGCGCTGCCCCAGGCACGAAGGGTGAAAATGGATAAATACTTATTGCTGCCCAAGAAGACTTATAAAAAAGCAATGAGGGCTTTGCAAACTGTGGAGATGAAACAAGTGCTGCCGAAAAAAGCAGACTCGGTGGATATCGAAGCATTGCTGGACAGTGCCGCACGGAGCATCACCGATACCTTAACGGTGGATGCTTCGAAGCCAAAACCAAAAGAAGAAATGGATAGCGTTTACACGATAACGAAAACCAAAGAGAAATATAACCTTGACCAGGATGCGTACATGTGGTACTTCCGCGATATTTTAGTGTTGCCCGATGTGCGTGCCGCCATGCAGGAAAACAAGGCCGCTACCGATCAGCGCAAACCCAAAGACGGAACGAAGAAGGAGGGATTCTTCAAAAAATTGTTTGGCAAGAAAGACAAACCAAAGGCTGCGATGGCAGACTCTTTACAAGTAAAGGATGAAAACGTGGTGAGTGATTCCACCACAGTGAAAAAGAAGAAGTCGCTTAACCCATTCAAAAAGAAAGCCCCCAAAGTGCCCGAAGGTGAGGCAAAGAAAAAAGCCGATCCGGCAAAGAAGGAAGACGATGGGTTTTAGAAGCAGTTCAGTCGAACAAGGTGAGATTGCCGAATTGATCGGTAGGTGGTGTGGGGATTATCAAACCGGGCCCATCTCGCTCTATCAAATTTATCGATGGTGAAATGGTGTATCCATCCAGCAAATCTGCAGGGCGGGCTGTAAGCAGGGCCATCAATTGGTCTTCGGTAGAATTCTTGTCCAACCATATTTTTTCTTCCTCCACAAAAAAAATCACAGGCATCCGTTCGGTGATTTCCAAAATCCAATCCTGCGCAGCAACCGTGATGATTGAAAACGTGTGAAAAGAATTCCCTTCATGGTCATCGTACTCTTCCCACAATCCGGCCAACGAGAAAATGTTTTTTGATTTTAGGATTATCCTCCAGGGAACAGTTGTCTTTTTGCCTACTTTTTTCCAGGCATAAAATCCATCGGCTGGAACCAGGCACCGGTGTGTTTTAAGGTTCTTCTTTAACATCGGCTTCTCTTTAATAAGTTCGCTGCGGGTGTTGATGATGCGCTCGGCAATGGTTTTGTTTTTTGACCATTGTGGTGCCGTGCCCCAATAGAAGTAGGAGAGACCCTGAGGGCTTTCGTGCGTGATCACCGGCATCAGTTGCGAGGGGGCAGCGTTGTAGCGTGGCTTGTATGCTTCGTGCTCTTCAATTTGAAAACGGGTAGCAACTTCCCCGATGGTGGCACAAATGGAGTAACGCTCTATCATGTGTGCGACTGTATAAACTGAAGTGCCCTAAGTTCAGACCAGTATGATCCATTTTGATCGAACAAGGCGAACCCCACATGGCCACCACGCGAGGGATATTCAAATTTCACGTAGGGGTGATTTCCAAACTGATCAGGAAAACAATCTTTGCTCAAAAATGGATCGTTCTTGGCATTGACCACTAAGGTAGGCCGTTGAATATGTTTCACAAATTGAAGTGAGCTGCATTGCTGATAATAATGAAGCGCATTTTTAAAACCGTGGATGGGCGCAGTATAAAGATCATCAAATTCAAGCAAACTGTTTACAGATGCCAGTGGGGCCGGATCAATCCCTTCAAGATACTTTGCCTTATGAACCACTTTGTTTTTCAAGCTATTCAAAAATCGTCTGTTGTAAATCCAGTTCGATCGCTTTGAAATTTCAATACAACTGCCATGCAAATTGAGTGGAACAGAAAAGACAACACTTTTTTTCACCCACGGATGTAGTGACGAGGCTTTTTCTCCCAGATATTTTAGTGTAAGATTTCCGCCTAAGCTAAATCCAATAAGATTGACGTCCTGGTAGCCAAGTGCAATGGCGTGGTTCACGATCAGCTCCAGATCTTCCGTTGCTCCACTATGATAAAACCGTATTTTGTAGTTCATTTCCTCGCTGCATCCCCGATAGTTCCAAGCCAGCACATCATATCCCCGATCGCGAAATATTTTTGCCATTCCTTTTATATACGGCCTTCCACTGCTGCCCTCCAGCCCGTGCGAAAGGATGACCAGCTTTCTGGAATCTTGTTTCAGCCAATCAAGATCAAGAAAATCTCCATCGGGAGTTGCGATGCGCGCCCGTGTATAAGCAATACCAGATACCTTTCTTAACAGGGATGGGTAGATGGTTTCTAAGTGTTTGGTGAACAGGAGCGATGGAGGACTATATGGGGTCATTGATCAGTTGGATGTACACTCCAAAATTACATACGCACACGCACTTAGGAATAATTTTAATCACGATATTCACAATAATATTTTAATATCTCCATTTATTATAAGCAGAACGCGTTACCATATCAGCGATTTGAAACACTTTTCCTTTCCCTTCAGATTTTTGTCCAGTGGTTTGCTGATGTCGTTGCTTGCAGTTGGTAGCGTGGCTCAAAGCATCAGTGGCCATGTGGTGGACGAAAACAAGGATCCCGTTCCTTTTGCCAATGTATTTGTTCGTGAACTAAACACTGGCACCGCTACCGATAGTAGGGGAAGATACTTCCTCACCTTGGATGCCGGTATTTATAACCTGGTGGTTTCTGCGGTTGGTTTTCAGACGCAAGCATTTCAGATCATTCTTCGCGACAAGCCCTTGGTGAAAAACATCACACTGAAGGATTCCAGTACAGAACTGGATGAAGTAGTAATAAAGGCAAGCCGCAGAGACCCTGCTTTTGAAATCATTCAAAAAGTAATTGAGACAAAAGAAAAAATCATCAAGCAAACCTCAAGCTCGCGCACACAAGTGTATGTGCGTGCTATGGAAACAACAGATAAAAAGAAAAAGAAAGAACCAACCGTAGCGGAAGACATTGATAAGAAAGGCCCGCCCACCGATCCGTTCGAAGAGGCCAGAAAAAAAGAAGAACAACGGCTGCGACAAATAAACTTAGTGGAGATGCAGTTGACCCTCAACTATCAATACCCCGATAAGTACAAAGAGGAACGCACAGGCTACAAGGCGTATGGACAGAAGGACGGACTTTACATTCCTATTTTCAGCGAAGCCGACTTCAATTTTTATTATAACCTGGTGGACATGAAAGGCATCTCGGAGATACCTCTCATTTCGCCAGTGAGCCGCACGGCTATTTTATCGTACAAATACAAACTGGAGGAAGTACTAAAAGAGCGTGATCAAGTTGTGTATAAAATAAAAGTGATGCCGCGCAAAACAGGCGATGCTACCTGCAAAGGCTACATGTTCATTAACGATAGCACCTGGAATATCAACCGGCTGGAACTTACCCTCGATAAAGGAGGCCTTCGGTATTATGATCACTTCACGATCAAACAAACTTATACAGAGATAGAACCGGATTTTTGGATTCCTGCACGGCAAGAATTTATTTACGAGACGAAAGTGGGCGCGAGTATGTTCAAAGGCAACACGGTGCTTGCCTTTTCGGAATATCAGCGCGACTATGTATTTCCCAACCGCTTCTTCGGCAACGAAGTATCGGTGATCACCCAGGAAGCCTATAAGCGCGACTCTTCATTTTGGAACAGCACACGCCCGGAACCGCTTACGGCAGATCAACGAAAAGTAATTGCCTATCGAGATAGTATTGAGGCGGCCCGCACGAACAAACATTACCTCGACTCCATTGAGGCGAAGTACAACAAGATAACATTTGGTGAGGTAGTTTATAATGGCGTGGGGTTTCGTAATGATTCGCTGAAGAGCAACATCAACATTTCATCGTTGCTCAACACCATTGGCTTTGAGGTGATCGGAGGATGGCGGTTGGGGCCCAACGCCTGGTATTTTAAACGCTATGAAAGCGGCAAGGCTATTTCATTATCGGGGTCGCTTAACTATGGATTCAAAAACAAAGACTTGCAAGGCAGTGCCAATGTATGGTGGCGATATAACCCCTTTCGCTCTGGCGACATTTCAATACGCACGGGCCGCTCTTTTTATTCCATCAATAGTTTTGATGCCTACCTCAATCAACTTCGTATATCGAATTACATTTTGCACGATCACATCGATTTGTTCCATCGCATTGAATTGTTCAACGGCTTCTATGTGGCAGCCGACATTGGTTTCCACGACAGGCAATCGCTGGAGGATTATGATCGGACTTCCGTTATCAACGAAGTGATCGATGAAACCGATCCGCTTATTTTTGAAGGATACCAGGCACTAATCAGCAATATAAAAATCACCTACACGCCCAAGCAGCGTTTCATGAGCGAGCCCAACCGAAAAATTATATTGGGAAGTAAATTTCCAACGTTTGGGCTCACACACCGCAAAGGATGGAACCGCGTGTTCACCAGCGATATTGATTTTGATTATATCGAAACATCGGTAGAGCAGAATTTGCTGTTGGGAACATTGGGCAGTTCGAAATACACATTGCAGTTGGGCAAGTTCGTCAACACCAAAGACCTTCGCTATGTGGACCTAAAACGCTTTCGGCAGTCAGACCCGATACTGTATTCCGATCCGTTGCTCTCCTTCCAACTATTGGACACTTCGCTGATTGCCACCGATTGGTATTTTGAGGCGCACTACATTCACCACTTCAATGGTGCCATGATCAACAACATTCCTTTGATAAAGAAAACCAAAATCAGAACGGTGGCAGGAGCGGGGGCCATGTGGATCAAAGAAAATGGATACTTCCATCAGGAACTGTTTGGTGGATTGGAACGGGTGTTTAAATTAGGGGCCAGGCGCAGGTTGCGCATTGGAGTTTATGCCATCGCTTCGCAATCAAACTTTGCTTCCGCGAAAGCGGATTTTAAAATTTCCTTTGATTTGATAGATACCTGGAAACGGGATTGGAGCTATTGAAACAAATAGTAGGCAGTGAGGCAGATTGCAGTAGGCAGTCTTGTGGCCGTTACTGCCTACTGGAGACCGCCTACTACTAATAATAAAAATCACCACTTCATCCTATGTTTCAGATTATTGATATGCGCCAGGTGATGTTCGCCATGCCAGGAATATGTACCCATTAAAGTCTTCAACGAAATTTGCCGCTTGGTTTCAGGGTGAACAAAAAAGCGATCAAGGTCATCGGGAGATATGGCCCTGAGCAACACCACCCATTTTGTATGCAATGATTTCAAAAATGAAATGGACAGGTCGGGATGTGATTTTGTTTCTGGCGTTTCGGCCCAAAGTTTTTCAAGATAGGCTTTGATCACCGGCTCGCTTTCTGTGAGCGTCCACTTGGTGCGTATGTAGGCGTGCAGATGGCTGTCGGCAAGGTGGTGCACTACCTGCCTCACCGTCCACCCACCATCACGATAGGGGGTGTTCAATTGCTCCTCATTGAGGTTGTGGATTGCTTCCTCCAATTTCTGTGGAAGAGCTTCTATCTGATTTATAAACTGGGCGATTTCTGCTGCTGAGTAAACTTCCTGTGGAGAAAATTTTCCTATGGGATAGCGGAGGTCTTCCATTGGTTTATTTGTTCAACTCTTCCACCGCTTCTTTCAGCTCTTGGTCATCATACGGTTTGTTGAGCCTCACCGTTTTTTTCTTTCTCTTCTTTTTAACGCGTATGTTGAAAAACTCAATCAACAACGAAAAGGCAACGGCAAAGTAGATGTAGCCTTTGGGTATTTCTTTATGCAACCCCTCAAGCAGCAGGGTGAAGCCTATCAGAATGAGGAAGCCGAGGGCGAGCACTTCCATGGAGGGATGCTGCTTTATGAAGTCGCTTATCCTTCCTGAAAAGAACATCATCACAAAAATGGAAACGATCACGGCAATGATCATGATCGCTACTTGCTCGGGTGGCACAATGCCCACGGCTGTGAGTATCGAATCGAACGAAAATATAATATCCAATAAAATGATTTGTATGATGGTGCCTTTGAAGGTAACGGCCGCAGGCTTGGGGCCGTCTTCATCATCGGCTTCACCTTCCATTTCATGATTTATTTCCATGGTGCTTTTCGCGATGAGGAACAATCCGCCAAAGCCAAGGATCAGGTCTTTGCCACTGAAGGGCATGTCCTGCGGGAAAATAAAATTGGCAGGCACCGTGAACAGGGGTTGAGTGAACCCGATGATCCACGTGATGCCCAAGAGCAAAGCCACGCGCACAAACATGGCCAAAGCCAACCCTACATTGCGGGCTTTTTTGCGCTGGTCTTCCGGCAGTTTGTTGGATACGATGGAAATGAAAATGATATTGTCAATGCCAAGCACTATTTCAAGAAAACATAAGGTTAGCAAAGCGAGCCAGGTGTCGGCTCTCAGAAACATCTCCATATCTATAGACTTAATTTAAACGTCAAATTAATTAAAAAACTTACATAATAAAATTTGAGAGGATAATAATAAAAAAGCCTTTTTGTTTATCAAAAGGGCCTTTTCAAAATCAATTGCCTTCAATGATTTACTATTTTCAGTTTTTTCTTACAACCATCACCTTCTTCCTCACCACTCCCGTTTTATCAGACCCGATCACCAAAATATAAATCCCTTCTGCAAGTTGCTCCACATTTATAGAAGCAGAATTTTTGCCCGAAGTTATCACGCCACTTTCGTGCATGCGCCCTACTTGGTCAACCATGCGCAAAGAAATATCATTTTGCACAATGCCGGGCAACTCAACAATAAATTCTTTGTTGGCCGGGTTGGGGTAAACATTTATCTGTTCGGGCAACAACATTTCAATGCCGGTGATCACTGGAGGATCGTTGAGGTTGGCCACCATTTTGGTTTGATACACTTTGCGTGTCAATTCGTCTTGCAGGAAAGCAACAATGGCCAAGTTGCCCGTGTTGGGTGCATAGAATTTACTTAGGTCTGGTGCCCACTCAAAGTTGAATGTCTGTGGTGTGCCTTTTACTATATCGGTGGTCAGCTTGGTGCCAGCTGCAGAGGGCAACAACTTCTTCACCACATACTCAAAGTTGGTTTCATTTGATTTGATCATGTTTGCTTTGGTTGCATTCAATACTGCTTTGGCCACCGATTGCTCTACCACCGCCACGAACAAAATCGTTTTGTCTTTGGGTATTGGTGAGGAGATGGCATCCACTGATATTGACACCGAAATACCTTTGGCGGCATCAATCACGGGTGGCGCAATGTTTATTTCTGCACCGGCCAATTCCAATGTTTGAGTATTGAATTTGTTGGGGCCCCATTGCGTCCATGCGGCTGTAGAATCCAATCCATCCAAAACCGAAGTAGGTGTTTTTGCAATCTCATAATACAGTGCCCGCGAGCTTGGGTCGGCAGGGTTGTCCTGATTGAATGGGTCGGACCCGGGGAAGCTGGTGTGATAATTCAATTTGATCACGTCCGTGCCTACGGAGCCAGCATTGAACAAAGCCACTGCATCATTTTGTGTTTTCTCCTCGGCAGCGGGGTTGCCAGCGTTGGCAAACGATTCGAGCAACACAATGCGGGTGCGCTCGCCTATGCGGAAGTTGTCGAGGGCAAAGCCTGGTTCCGATGAACCTGCAACACTGGCGAGTGCAAACCTAAAAACAATACGCGAGCGGCCAATAGGATCAGCCGGCACATCGGGGCTTAATGTATGTTTGGATTGGAAGGCTTTGGCATTCTGCCGTGTCCAGCCAAAATCACCGGAGGAGGCGACATCACCAAACTTAAGCTGGCTACCAGGCTTCGATGCGAGGCCGGGCTTGTCGTACCAATTTGTTCCGTCCGTATTGGTGCCTATGCGATACCATTTCTTTTTGGTGTCGGCCACGTTGAGGTTATCAACTGAAAAGTCGAGGGCAACTCCATCATTGGCGCCCATGAAAGCGATCTGATCAAAACTTATCATAGGCCGCAAGAGATTGCTGATGTCATAGGCAGGCGAATACAAATACGAAACTTCTCCGGCTTTATAGGTTGACCCAGCGGCTTTACCAGTGACCCAGGTATTGGTGGATGTGGTGATGTTTGCTTTGGTCGCAACTCCTCTTTCCCATGATGAGGGTATGGTTGCTACACTATCAATGGAAGTCTGCCATTGCTTAAGCGGATCGGGCGATTCAAAATCATCCGTAACCTGCGTTCCAACAGCCGCAGCAGAAACGGTGGGCACAACAATTATCTGTCTGCTTATTGTGTTCAAGCAACTGGATGTGCTGTTGGTAATTTTGGTTTTGACCACCAGCGTTGCAACGTACTTGCCCGCATTGCTGTAAGTATGAGTTATGATTGGCACTTTCTGTTTGGTAATCGCGTCTGGCACGGCATCACCGAATGACCAGAAGAGCGAATCCACTTGCGAATTTGAGCTAAGGTCACCAATGGGTTTTGGTTTGGAAGTACTCACAAAACCCATCACCTTTCCAGCCGATACTCCCACCATGCTAAATTGTGGCGTTGGTATGGAGCCCACAATCAAGTTGTTGATGGTTTGAGCAGACACACAACCCCATTTTGATGTAACTGTTAAGCCTACCGGATACGTGGTTGCATTTCCATAGATGTGGCCATAGGGAATATTTCTGGTTGTATCAGTAGGGTTTTTTGGAGTAGGCTTGATAACGGCAAAGGGGCGGCCCACATAAATATTTCGGTTTCCTCCGCTGGCTCCTGCCTGGTCACCAAAATCCCAATCAAATCTTTCTATCCTGTTTTCCCCTGGCACATTCTCAACTATGGTGGATGCATCAGTAAAATCAATTACCGAACCCACGCAGGTGTACGGGCTGTTGGCGAAGATCGCTACCGGTTTAGGGGTGATGCGTATAATGCGGCTTCCGCTGCTGGTGCAGTTGGCATTGTTGGGTGCCAGGTCGAGCTTATAGGTGTAAACGATTTTTATGTTCTTGAAATTATTTTGAAAAACCAAGGGATCGAGCACTGCGGTTCCATTTCCATTGTCAACAAATGCCGATGTAACTATTGGTGTTGAAGACTGGGCATCAAAGAGTGTGAACGAACCGGTAGAAATTCCCTGCACGGCCAGGGGATACCCGCTTATATTGATCACTCCGCCATCGGGGCAAAAAATAGGGGTGCCATTGTTTATTGATCTTACATCGGGCAAAGGAGGTGCTGAGGCCACAAAGGGTGGATTGAGAGGGTCATTTATATCCAAGGATATTTGGTTGGCCTGATCCACTTCTATAATAGGAATGGCCGGCACAAAATATTCCACGTTCTGCTTCAACGGAAACTGAAGAAGCGAATTGGCAATGCTTTGATAGGTGCTGGTATATTCCACCACTCCAAGCGAACCACCTGTATAGAAGAAATGCCGTTGTGGCGTTTGATTGCTTAAAAAGTAAAAATAAGGATCGGGCAGGGTAAGGCTATTGGCCGTGGCTATTGCCTTGGCGTTTAGCAATACGGTGGCATCAATGGCATAATCATAATAAAATTCTCCCGGGTTTGGGGTGCTTATCACATTATCCGAAAGATGTCCGAAGCCCTTAACGGGGAGAGACTGAACAACTTTTCGCCAGGCCGGCCCGGTCATCTGCTGATCGGTAACAGCACCGAAACCGATGGCCGTTGCCGAGCTTGGAATATCGGCCGTCATTGACAAAACATAACCTGTGGTGATGTTATTGTATTTGATGGAGTCAACTGGCTGGGCTGTCCACGAGTACGGGAATGTATTGTTCAAAATGCAATACTCTGTTGCCAGGCCTCCGATGGCTTTAGTATGATCATACACTAAGTATGGAATGGATTCCACCGAAACACAGCCGTTGTTATCGGTGTGGGTCATGGTGATATTAAACTGCGAGCCCAAGGTGGTAGCCGTTAAACTCAATTGGTCTAAGTTCACACCGGTGCCGCTAAAAGTAGATGGCCCATAATCCCCGCTAAGGGGAAGCGGCACAAGCTGCACCGAAAAAGTTGGTGCGTTGTGATTGTCCGGTATTACTGTTACAGGCTCCGCGTTGGTGGGGAAATTTATTTGGCTGTATGAATTGGTAAAGTTTATCAACTCCAAATCGGGTGAGTAAGATCCCAAAACAAACACGGTGGAAAAGTCGGCTATAAAAGAGGTAAGTGCGTTGCCGCCCAACCTGGTAATATTTCCGGAGGCACCTGACGATGCAATTACCTTGAGGCCCGAAATCAGGATGTTATCAAAACTAAGGTTGTTTGTGTTCTTGTAGCTGATGCTCAAAATACTGCTGTTGATAAAATCCAAATTGCCACTTGCTTGATCGAAGTCCAAACCTGCCAGTATCAACTTTCCATAAACAGGTTTGTTGCTGCCGTCACGGGTCACGTCAAATTGAAAACCGGTGGGCAATAGCAGGTTGAGCGTTTGCACTCCGCTGCCGTTGGCATTAAAGTCGCCAATGCCACCCTCAACAATCACAATAGGTGCATTCAATATTTGAGAGCTGTTGTCGCAGAGGCTTACAATGGTGACTGACAATGTGCCCGGATCAATGTAAGGACCTGTAACCCCTTGCGTGGCCGGGGTTCTAAACGCTAACGTAGCCCCGCCACCATTCACCACAAAGTTTGAAGCGGCATTGCCATAGGGTGCAGAGGTTGGAATGGCGGTAAGCACCCCATCCAGTGATGAATAACTTTCTGCGTACATATACACATCATAATTTGTATTGGCACTCAATGCCGCAGTAATAATTCCTAATTGAGAAATTGTGTTGGTCTGGTTGATCACAAAACTATCATGGAAAATGTAGGTGCCTGTTTGCACACCGCTTGGGTAAGCGCCCGATTTTATCTGGGCATTGCTTGGCGCAGCCCCACCCTGGTTCACAACCATAAAGTAAGCTGTTCCAGTTTGGTCGAATGTGGCATTTACAGTTGCTCCCGCCAGCGTGATATTCTTGATGGAAGGAGGGGTGGCCGGTGACGCACTCAATAAATTGGGAGGAACATTGCTGGACGTTTTAAAGTATAAAGTGCCAGGGCTCGATATACCGGGAAACAAGTTTAGCTCTTCATCCATCAGACCCAAATTGCCGCTCGCACTGGCACCATTGAAAACACCTGCCGCAATGGTAACATAATACAAATGGTCGGGCAATAAGGTAACGCCTGTGAGACTGAACTTCAACGGAGTGGTGGGGCTGCCTGCAAGGTTGGCAAGATTTCCACCTGAGTAGATTCCATTGACGGCCGGCAAATCGGCAACGAAGGTACCGGTTGCCGAAGGCGAAGTTTTCTCATACAAAGAAATTTTGCTGTTCATCGTCCATACAGGAACACTAAATACTAAGCTTATCGCAGGCTGGTTCAGCGCAATGTTAAGGTCTCCCTTTGCGGGGAATGAACTTAACAGCGTAGGGGCGAAGGTGGACGAGAACGTGAATGATTTTCCCACGGGTGCTGCGCCAACGGCCGTAGCTGAATACGTGCTGCCCTGTGTGATCACAATGTTTGAGTTTGTGAACGGATCAGAGAAACCTAGGTCTTCTACGCGCGGTTGTATGGATGGCGTTGACGAGTTGGCCGTAGCATCCACATCCACCATCATAAAATAAGTGAGCGATGGATTTCCACCTGCACCATTCGTTAAGTTTCGCGGTATTCCGTTGGGAATGGAGGTGGTTTGTGTGAAATCAACAAGTAGCGATTTGCCTTGCGGCCCCACCGTAAGTTTGGCATTGCCGCCACCGGCATTGGGTGTTGCCACATTGGTGACCGTGCCCGATGAATAGGTAACACTGGTTGATTCAAATATCCTGATGTTTTTAAAAACCCCGGTGATTGAATTGCTGAAGTTGATGGTGAACTTGTTGAGGCGTGGGTCGGTGCCTATGCGGTAAGGCACGCTAAACGTCACACCAAAAATAACTTTGTTGATGGAACTGCCCGGCAAGTTGGTGGACGAGGTGGTTCCCCCTGTTGCCAACGATGCCAGCACATTGATGACATCCACGTGGGCGCATTGAACCGCTACATTTGAAAGTCCATCAACCGTATTGTTCACATTACTTAAAATTCCCCCGGCATTGACAACGAATGTTCCATCGCCCGCGCTGCTGTATTGCATGCCTGTGAGGGTTAGCACACCGCTTGCAAAAGTAAACGCATTGGGATTGCTTATGCCCGCAGAAGTTGCACTTAACACAGCCGGTGCAATGAAATCCAAATCACGAAGACCGAATTGGTCACGGGCTTCAACTATTGCGTTTGCTATGGGTTCATTTATACCTGCGAAAATTCCTGGCTGTGTGGTAAAATCCAATTTAGTGGCCGTTACCTCCACCTTATTTACGCCAGTGGGTGTTTGAAGGCCACCATTAACACCAGCAATGAAGCCGGGGGTAGTAATAAATTTTGATCCGGGCAAGTTGGTGGCCCCGCTAATGCGCACTGTGATTGGGTCGTTGTCCAAAATATCAGCAGCGTTGTTAAGAAAACTTACCCGTATGCTAATGACAGCTTGCCCTTCATCGGGCACTGTAATATTTACTCCGTTAAATGAAGTGGTTGACTTTCCGATCGCCAATGCTGCGGGCACTTTATCTGTGGCCGTTACTTCAACTCCGTTTGCATAAATGGCAATCCTCCTTATGGGCAACCGGCTGGCCCCGGTAAAAAGCTCCACGTCAATATTTTCAAGAATTGTTGGCGCACCATCTAAGTCTTTCTTTGCGCCTGGGTAAGGCATGGCAGGGTCTCCATCGTGCAAAATAAACCGGGTAATTTCAAAGCTCGTGTTTGTTAAAGTAATATCTGATGCCTCCTGATGGTTTACATAATTTGCATCAGCTTGATGGGTGAATGTTGGGTCAGGGGCAATCCGTGAGTCAAAAGATGATATGACACTGATGGTTGGGGAAGTACCCAAAAGGGGAACAGTAGCCGAATGTACACTTCCTGCCGTTGATCCAATGCCAGACTCAATAGTCAACTGAATATTTCCATTGCCGAGGTCAAATTGGAAATTGGCAGGGTATGATTTGATACCAAGCGCAAATGCACCTGAAGGAGGATTGATCGTATTGAAGCTACCAGAAATAGTGTTGCTTATCGCACTTATCGTCCCATTATAATCTTCATCTAAGTTGCCATAAATATCCCTTGCAGAAACCTGTACGGCAAACGGTACGCTCACACTGGCCGTAGCGGGTATGG
>JAYVAI010000232.1:0-4167 GCA_043751075.1 Cyclobacteriaceae bacterium
ATCCGCTCCAAGTCCGGCCCTCACACAAAATCCACGCGCTTCGGGCTTTCCGCTTCTATCCCTGGCCGAAGTACATCGTACATAAATTGTACAAGTTATTTTGACAATTTCGCTTAGCTACTAACTTATGGCATTGAATTTAGAATCCGAATCCACCCATGAAAATTTATACCAAAACCGGTGACGAAGGGCTCACTTCCCTTTTCGGGGGAAAGCGTGTTTCAAAATCAGAACTGCGCATTGATACTTATGGCACCACCGATGAACTCAATGCGTGGATAGGAGTGCTTCGCGACCTTGAGGTAAATAAAAATAGAAAAGACACGCTCGTTGAAATCCAGGACAGGCTTTTTACAATCGGTTCCATATTAGCTACTGAGCCCGGCAATACCAAAGTGAAAATCCCATCGCTATCAGAAGATGATGTGATTTTTTTAGAGAAGAAGATTGACGAGATGGATGCTGTGCTTAAGCCGATGAAATTTTTTGTGCTGCCCGGTGGTCACCCATCTGTGTCGTGGGGGCATGTGGCGCGCACCGTGTGCAGGCGCAGTGAGCGATTGACAATTGCACTGAACCAGTCTGAAAAAATTGATCCACTCGTGATCAAATATCTGAACCGCCTTTCCGATTTTCTTTTTGTGCTGTGCCGCATGATGACGCACGAATTGAAAATTGAAGAAACTCCCTGGAAGCCACGGATGTGATGCAGCATTGTTACCTCGCCATGCCGCCACCTATTTCACAAAATCGGTGTATAACCAAAAATCACTTCACAATAGCCTGATAAATCAGCGTGCGCAGTTTACTTTGATCATCAATATTATTGGTGGGAGTTAATTGCTTGAAGTAAACCACCACCATATCTTCTTTTGGGTCAACCCAATATGTAGAGCCGTACGCCCCGCCCCAACCAAACTCGCCTACTGAACCAGGAACACCACGATCGCCCAGGTCTTCACAAACAGAAAACCCAAGACCGAACCCAACCCCGGCACCCCAACTGTATTCTATTTTTCCCAGATGGCTCACCGTCATTAACTCCACTGTGCCCGGTGCCAAAATGCGCGCACCATTGTACGTGCCTTTGTTCAACATCATCTGCAAAAATTTGGCGTAATCCGATGCCGTTGAAAGCAAGCCTGCCCCACCCGAAAAACTTTTTCTTGGACCATTAACGTAAGCACCTTGACCAACCATAGCGCCCGGATCGGGCGAACGCTCCAAAGGTTTGTCGGCATAGGCCGAATAGACTGCTGCAAGCCGGCCGACTTTATTTTGTGGCAAATAAAAATGCGTGTCCTTCATTCCCAACGGAGCAAGGATTTTTGATGTGATAAATTCATCCAACGGTTTGCCAGAAACTTTTTCGATCACCACGCCCAGTATATCAGTGTTGTAGCCATACACATATTTTTCTCCGGGTTGTTCATCCATAGGAAGTTTGGCCAGCCTTGCAATAGTTGCCGTGATAGGTTCATCACGGTCGGCAAAATACCAACCTTGAATGCCCGCTTCCTTCCACTTGTCGGCAGCCAGACCTCCACCATAACCTATGCCGGCCGTGTGCGTGAGCAAGTCGCGAAGGGTGATGGAACGTTTTGCTTTTACAATAGTATAGCCACCACCGTCTTTGGGTTCGGCCACGGTGGTCTCCATAAACTCCGGCAAATATTTTCCGGCAGCATCGGAGATCAGCAGCTTTCCTTCTTCTTGCAAAATCATGATGCCCACACTTATCAGTGCCTTCGACTGGGAGGCTATTCTAAAAATCACATCATTCTGCATGGGTGCATTTGATTCGATGTCGCGCTTTCCAAACGAATTGAAATAAGCCACCTTGCCATGTCGCGCTACCAGCACCACGCTCCCTGCCATTTTTTTATCTGCGGCATAAGCCTGAAACACGGTGGTCAGTCGTTGAAGCCTCTCCGATGACAGGCCCACGTCTTCAGGTTTGGCAACAGGAAGTTCTTGCGCCCAACTTGAAGCAGCTAGGACTATGAAAATAAAAAGCAATCGGGCACTGCGGTTGAAATGAGTTAGCATAAATGTGGTGATTTGGTTGCACGATATTAAAAATGATCCGTGCCATTTCAAAGTAGTAAATGATGATAGGCTAAGAAGATGCAGAAGAAAGTATTCAGTAGGCAGTATGGCAGTTGGCAGGGAGCCCGATATTAGTATTTTCATGTCAACTACTTTCGTGTCAACTTAAAATTGCTAAATCGAAAAAACCTTGAAGGGTTATGTGACATTATTTAGTTGACAAACACTACTGGTGACTGCTTGCTGCCGACTGCCTACTTTTTATTGTGTGTGCCGAAAATGGTTCCACCCCTGGGCGGTAAGTGGCACGAGGGTTTGCTGCTTTGTCACCATTACGTTTTGGTTTGCGTTGGGGTGCATGTGGCCGATGAAATGGATGTCGGGATGATTTTTTACTTTTTCATGATCAGTTGGAGAAATCGTGAACAACAATTCATAATCTTCACCGCCATTGAGCGCACACGTGATCGGGTCGAGATTAAATTCGATGGCTGTTTCATACGTGTCGTGATCAATGGGCACTTTGTCCTCAAATATTTTCACGCCCAATGTTGAGTTCTTGCTTAGATGCAGCAACTCGGAGGCAAGTCCATCAGAAATATCGATCATGGAAGTGGGCACACAATTGCGCTCGGCCAGTTCATACACAATGTCCATGCGTGCCTCTGGCTTCAGTTGCCGCCCCACCAAGTATTCATATTTTTCCAGGTCGGGTTGCATCTCCGGGTTTGTAAGAAACACTTGCTTCTCACGCTCCAGCACTTGCAGGCCAATGTAGGCAGCACCTAAATCTCCCGTCACACAAATGATGTCGTTGGCGTTGGCACCACTTCGCTGTGTCACTTTATTTTTTGCGGCCCTTCCGATCACGGTTATCGAAATGACCAGGCCCGACACCGAGGAAGAAGTATCGCCACCCACCAGATCCACTTTATAACTTTCGCATGCTGCACGGATGCCTTCGTACAAAGTGTCCACCGCCTCCAAAGAAAACCGGTTGCTGATGGCAAGGCTTACCACAATCTGTTCAGGCCTTGCGTTCATGGCGGCAATGTCCGACACATTTACGGCCACGGCCTTGTAGCCCAAATGTTGCAACGGCATGTACCCCAAATCGAAATGCACACCTTCCAGCAGCATATCGGTTGACACCAACAAAACTTCCTCACCGGCACTCAGCAAGGCAGCATCGTCACCAATGCCTTTTATGGAGGTGGCATTTTGTATCGTGAATTTCTGTTTGATGCGATCTATCAATCCAAACTCTCCCAGGTTGGAAAGTTCAGTTCTTTCTTCATTCATAAAATTGTTATTCTTTTTATGGGCAAAGCTACTGATTTGGCTACACTGATTTTTGTGAAATGTATAATGTATAGCAGTTTCAGTTGTATAAATTGGCCGGCAAAACGCCTTGTTGATAAGATTGCAGACACATATAGACTTTGATATCTTCCGCAAGCGGCCGAAATTGGAAGCAGGCTGCCCGTGAAGCAAGTCCACCGAGAATCTCTTTGCCAAGATTTTTCCTCAAGTGAGTTAACGTTTAGTGTCAGCTAAAAAAAGTCTGTTGAGAACATTCACAGTCGCCAGAGCTTGCTTGGTTCCATTCAGTCGCCTGCCGAGGCTTCGTCCACGGGCGAAAAATTCTCCTTCTGGCTGTCCGTGTGACTATTTTCAGAGTCAAAAGTCTGCAGCGTTGAGTCCACTAGATTGTTGCTTGAGTTTGTCCTCCGTCTGCGCACACAAATGTCAATCACCTACGATTTGTCAGCGGGGCAGAAAATGCTTTGACTCAATCACAAGAAATATTTCTTCTTTCTTACTATGAATTTGAATAATGTGGTCAGGTCGTTTTGCTTTGATTGCTGAAACCCTTGGCAAAGAAGTCCAACGATATTCTGTCTTATCCGAAAAATCCCAATAAGAAATCCCACTCCAATCTCCACCTGGCGGATTGCACATTGATTCAAAAATATTAGAATTCATTTGTCTGGAAAACAAAGTGTGAATGGCAGTGTCAACATCATGTTCTCCAAATGAGCCGTTTGGTTTTGCTGCATTGAAAATCACTTTCACAGTTTTTCTTTCCAAGTTTCTGTTTACAATGCCTGCGATAAT
>JAYVAI010000233.1:0-11316 GCA_043751075.1 Cyclobacteriaceae bacterium
GGATCGGAAGCGATGGAAGCATTTCGCCATGAGCAACAATTGGGTGTGCCCTACTATTGGGCCGATGCCACGGTATTGAAAACGATAGTCCGGTCAAACCCGGGCATAGCGCTATGGAACAATGGCACCGTGCTTGGCAATTGGCACCACAACGACACGCCTTCAGCAACAGAGATAGTTACTCTTCTGAAATGAAAATCTTTTTGATCGGGTTGCCGGGCTGCGGAAAATCTACCTTGGGAAAGCAGCTTTCGCAAAAATTGAATATACCTTTTATTGATCTGGATGTTGAGATTGAGAGAAGCAAGGGCATGCCCATCAAAGATATTTTTAAAAAATTTGGTGAACCTTCCTTCAGAAAAACCGAAACGGAAATGCTTAAAAAAATTTCGGTGCAAAGAGAGAGATTTGTGATGGCAACCGGTGGGGGCGCGCCCATTTTTTTTGATAACATGCTATTCATGAACAAGCAGGGGCGAGCCATTTTTATTGATGTGCCCGCCCGCGAAATAGCAGACCGTATTTCGCGCAGCAACCTGGAGGAGCGACCATTGCTTGCCCGGCTTGCCCCCGATGAGTTAAAAGATCAGATAGAATTTTTGAGGTCGCAAAGGATAAACTTCTATAACCAAGCTACCCTAAGGCTTGAAGGAAATTCTATTGGGGTTGAAGATGTGCTGGGGAAATTAAAGAGCAGTTGACAGGAAAATCATTCTTATCGTTCCGAAGCCTTTCTTCTCTTTTCAAGTTCATCAGTTGATTGCAAATATTTTTATAGGCATCAATCATTGACCATCCTTAATGTTATCCATTCGATACCGGAGTCTTCCCTAACATTCAATTGGCTTTTAGGCACCAATGCGCTATACAATTCATGCATTCCAAAGGCCAACTTCAGGCGTTCTTCAAACAACATCTTATTTTCTTCCACATACTGCAAGCGGCTCATTTCTTCGGGTGTGCAAAGGATAGCTTTTTCCATGATTGTTGATTCAGCACTAAAAATACAAACAAGATTTTGGAATTGAATAGTTCAACTCCTTTGACGCATTAGAACGGAAACCCCAATGTTACTATCGCCATCGTGTTTTGGTTTTTTATTTTCACCAACGGGCTGAACTCAGAGTTTACCCGATAAGGACGGTACGATGTTTCGCCTTGCGTTAGCACCACGGCAAAATCAATATAAAATGTTTCCATCCGGTAGCCCAAACCTCCTGATGCCGATGTGATTTTTCTGCTCACACCATTTTGTTCGGACCGGAACGGATCGGGCATATACGCAAAGCCGGCACGGGCACGGTAGTTGCCGTACCGAAATTCTCCGCCAGCCCGGTAATTGAAGGTGGACTGATATAAACGTTTAATATTGTCATTGTCCGAGTCAAATGAAATATCGGTTAGGTTGGCAGAATATTTTGCCCCCGAATAATTCACCATTTCCACATCGGCAGAAAAGAATCCAGATTTTCCAAAAAACATAGTGCCACCAATGTTTAAATGACTGGGAGTTTTTAAATCATATTCAGCAATCACGTCATCCGATTTTTGGGTTTCGTTGCCAAGCGGTTTACCGTTGCCGAAATAATCAAAATTGTTCCATCGGGTGCTTAGTGTGGCATTGTAAGAATCCGTAAGTGTATAAAGCGTAGGCGTGGCGTACGAAATCCCAACCTGAAATCTATCCATTGGTCTGAATATCATTCCCAAAGTAGCGTTGATCCCAGAACCACTTATGCTCAACTCCTCTTCGAGCACTAAACTGTTCAATGGTTTAAATGTTGGATCGAGCACAAAATTATAATCCGATTCACTGAATGTTTTTTTCGTATTAAACCGAAGGGCCGTGAACCCAACACCGGCACCAAGAAAAATCTTGTCGGAAAGGTTGGCACCATACGAAAAGCTCCATTGGTTTTGTGCTCCCGTTGTTTTTATGTCTTCCGATTGAAACACTTCCCGAATATCCTTGTCGTTCGTTGGAAAAATCCCCATCACGGACAAGTAGTCAAATCGAGAGGCGTTTGGATTTAAAAATGTGGAGTCTTCAATCAGGTAGTTGTTATAGGCGAGGCCAGTGGGCGTATTATAGTTGTCCTCACCTTCCAAAAAAGAATCTGGTTCAAGGCCGGTGGCATCTTCAATAAAATAATCGATGATGGAATTTTTATTGTTGGTGCCGAGGTAAGAAAGATTCTGGTTGAAATTATTGATGCGGTTGAATGACACTGCAAACGTGCCGCTCAAAAAACCTTGCCTTCCATCCTGTTCTGTTTGAAACACCACCCCAAACCCAGGGATGCTGATGTTGGTTTTTGCCTGGGAGTTCTGCTTGTCCAGAAAGTTTGACGAAAGGTTGGCTGTGTTAAAACCGGGAGAGATGCTAACTTCAGAATGGTTGAACATGCCCAAGCCTGCCGGGTTTGAAAAAGCAGAACTATAATCACCGCCCAAGCTGGTTTGCACTCCCCCCATTCCCAACATGCGGGCACTTCCACCCGTTCTTATGCGGCTAAAAAGTAACGCTGTTTCGGTTGTGCTTTGTGCCTTCACCAAGAAAGGCAAGAGCATGATAATCCCAACGAGCAAGTTGCCCATGTTTTTCATACCGATAAATTTTTTTTTCTTTTTTAATCCCGTCCGCGCCTTGCTCCAGAGGAAGAAGACCCGCCACCACCAACACTTGCTCCACCACCGCTGCTGCTCCTGCTACCGCCTCCGCTATTGAAGTTGCTGCCTCCAAAATTGGAATTCGAATTGCTCCTCGAATTTGAACTGTTGTCGAAGAAAGAAGAATTGCTGCGGCTGTTATTGCCTCCTGAATTATTGCCGTCTGTACTCGACCTTCCTGAATTGCTCCAGGTTGTCCTTGTTGTGCTGCTCGTGTTGGTTTCAGGGTTGGCCCTCCAGCCACGCTGATAGTAAGTGTTTGTATTTGTTGCATCGTTGGAGGCAACGCGGCCATTGGCCCCGCGGGTTCTTCCTTGAGAGTCAACTACCGTTGGTGCAACAGTGCTGCGGCCTGCGGTGGTCACATTGTTATCGAGGTCGTTGCTGCGCGATGTCCGTTTGCCATACACCATGTCGCGGCCATTGTTGTCGCGGTTGTTTATGATCACCACATTGGATGGAGAATAATAGTTGCCTCCACCATAATAATTGCCCCAGCTGTTGAAGGAATTCATTCCGTAAAAATTATTGCAGTAAGGTGAGCCTCCAAATCCTCCTATGTTGCCCATGCCATAACTTAAGCTGAACGATGAGCCCCAACCCTGATTGTAGAAATTGTTGTAGCCGAAATTGTTGAAACTGTTAAAACCAAAATTGTTAAAACCGTTGTACCCATAAGGATCATTTCCATACATGGAGGGATAATAGTTCCCGTAAGGATTTCCGAACCCTGACATCATTCCAAAGCGGGGCATCATGCCGAAGCCAGGCATCATCCCAAAATTAGGACTGCTCCATGCGGAATTATTGTTGTAATTATTATACAGGTTTTGATTTATTGCTACGGGCGAATAATCGGGAATGAAGTAAGGAGCGGATTGCGCATTGCCCGATGGGCTTACTCTACTTCGCGAAATATACTCCGGGTTCACGTTTCGTGCCGAGTAGCTATCAGTTGGGTTGATGGCTGTGGCAATCTCTTGCTCAGTGGCCATGCTTTTCAATATCAACGGTTTGGCAGCCTGTAGCTTGGCGCGATCTTTTGAATTGAAGTACATATCGTCATGCTCAACTACCTGTGCCGTGGCAACCATGGCAGCCGACACTGCGAGCAATGTGAAGAAAGTGATTCTTGTTTTCATATTTTTTTATTTAGACTACACTTCAACAAACGTAAAACCGGGCTTACCGGATATTTCACATAACAACATTAAAAGTACACATTTTATCCTCTTTCTTTATGGTAGTTATGCCAATTGCCATTTAATATTTACCAACCAACAAAGGCAACGGCTCACAATCCTATTCTATATTTGCCAGACTTAACAAATTTACAAATAATTAGAACAGGATTTCAAATGGGAAAAGAGATTACAAGCCGAAGTGAGGATTATTCGCAGTGGTATATCGATCTGGTAAAAAAAGCTGACCTGGCCGAAAATTCGGATGTGCGCGGCTGCATGGTGATAAAGCCTTATGGCTACAGCATCTGGGAGAAAATGGTGGCGGCTCTTGACAAAATGTTTAAAGATACGGGCCATGTGAACGCCTACTTCCCCCTCTTTGTGCCCAAAAGCCTCTTTGAAGCAGAGGAAAAAAATGCGGAAGGCTTTGCCAAAGAATGCGCCATTGTTACCCATTATAGATTGAAGAACGACCCCGCTCACCCTGGAAAATTAATGGTGGACCCGGCAGCGAAGCTGGAGGAAGAACTGGTGGTGCGGCCCACCAGCGAAGCCATAATCTGGAGCACCTATAAAAAATGGATACAATCATATAGAGATTTGCCTTTGCTGATAAACCAATGGGCCAACGTGGTGCGATGGGAAATGCGCACGCGGCTTTTTTTGCGCACAGCAGAATTTCTTTGGCAAGAAGGCCACACCGCACACGCCACAGCCAACGAAGCGATCAAAGAAACCGAGCAGATGCTGAATGTGTATGCCGAGTTTGCCGAATCGTTTATGGCCATGCCAGTGATCAAAGGAAAGAAATCGGAAGGCGAGCGGTTTCCCGGAGCAGTTGACACCTATTGCATCGAAGCGATGATGCAGGATGGAAAAGCGTTGCAGGCGGGCACGTCCCATTTTTTGGGACAGAATTTTGCCAAAGCATTTAATGTGCAGTTCACCAACAAAGAAGGAAAAATGGAATTGGTGTGGGGCACTTCGTGGGGCGTGAGCACCCGCCTGATGGGCGCGCTGATCATGGCGCACTCCGATGATGACGGACTTGTGTTGCCGCCAAAGCTGGCACCCATCCACGTGGTGATCGTACCGATTTTTAAAAGTGAAGAGGAGCTGAAGAAAATTTCTGTGGAAGCTGATGCGATTGCTTCCGCTTTGCGCAAGCAAGGGTTTTCGGTAAAGTTTGATAACCGCGATACCCACAAGCCCGGTTTTAAGTTTGCCGAATATGAACTGAAAGGCGTACCGGTGCGCATTGCCATTGGCCCACGCGACCTTGAAAACAAAACGGTGGAAGTAGCACGCAGGGACACCAAAGAAAAGCAGTTGATGAAGATGGAAAGCGTGGCTACCGAAATACCTGCATTGCTCGACAGCATCCAGGAAAACATTTATCAGAAGGCGTTAAAATTCAAGAATGAAAAAACCACACAGGTTGGCTCTTACGCGGAATTCAAGAAAGTATTGGATGAGAAAGGTGGTTTTGTGGAAGCCCATTGGGACGGAACCCCTGAAACCGAAGCTGCCATAAAAGAAGAAACCAAAGCTACTATCCGGTGCATTCCGTTGGATGCAAAGCAAGAGGCAGGCACATGCATTTACAGCGGCAAGGCTTCTTCGCGGAGGGTTGTGTTTGCAAGGGCGTATTAGTGATACAAATTTAGAGAGCAAAGTATAGATTATTAAGACCCTTATTACTGACTGATGTTACGTGCTTCGTGATTTCTTTTGTGCCTTAGTAAAACTGTCAAAATAACTTGCACAATCACTTCGGCCAGGGATAGTAGAGGAAAGCCTGCCTTTGCCGCAGGCAGGCCCGAAGCGCGTGAGTTTGTGCGTGTGGCGGACTTGGAACGCCTGACCGGACGGGCAGGGATAGCCCGGTGGCGTCTCGCCAGGCCGCCCAAGATGTTTGACAACTGTACAAGTTATTTTGGAAATTTCACTTAGTGCCTTAGTGGCAAAGTGAAGTGTATGAAAATTGAGCCACAAAGGCACCTAAGTTTATGTTGATCAGAAATAAGTTGTTGCGGGTCGCCTGATCCGCAACGTGGAGAACCTTCAATACAGTACTATTCTAATTGGGGAAATGTTGGTCAGGCGACCAACTTCAATGACAAGAGAAGTTAAACGTTAATGAAAAAATTAAATATGACAATTAGCATTGCGACCTTGAACATTCCCGCCATCCACAAAATTTAAATTCCTGAACTTAAAATTTTAATTACCTTTAGACCCCCATTGCCTGGGACTTGCTACCCGCGATATGATTGAATGGATTACCGTTATTTCTTTAATATTTTTTGGGTTGCTGTTGGTCGTGGCCGAAATCATATTTGTGCCGGGCACCACATTAGTTGGTTTGTTTGGCCTTATCTTTTTGATTGTTGGAATTGGCTTCAGTTTCAGCTATTTTGGAAGCGAAACAGGATGGATAACAGTCGGTGGTTCATCGGTTTTATCGGGGCTGGTGTTTTATTATTCCTTTAAAGGAAATGTGTGGAGCCGTTTTTCTTTGAAGGGTTCCAGCAAAGGCAAGCTGAACGAGGGTGAATTGGATTTGGTGGCGGTGGGCATGGAGGGGCAAACCGTGTCGGCATTGAGGCCGATAGGAAAAGCAGAGATAGGCAGCAAACTGTATGAGGTAAAAACGTTGGGGGAATACCTGGACAGTGGAAGTAAAATCCGTGTAATAAAAGTTGTATCAAATCAAATAATCGTAGAACCAATAAACTAAAACTATGGAAGGCTTAGCATTTATTTTTATCGTGTTTGTCAGTATCATTTTGTTTTTCATGTTCATGTATTTTGTTCCGGTGGGCCTGTGGATCACGGCCATCTTCTCCGGAGTAAAAGTGAGCATAGGCCAGCTTATCGGGATGAGGCTCCGTAAAATCCCGCCCAGTATAATTGTCAACTCGTTGATCACCGCTACCAAAGCAGGCATCGCACTAACGGCCAGCGAATTGGAAACACACTACATGGCCGGTGGAAATGTGCCCAACGTGATCAGGGCATTGATCAGTGCCGACAAAGCAAATATCAGTTTGAGTTTCAAGCAAGCAACTGCTATTGACCTGGCTGGCCGCGATGTGTTTGAAGCCGTGCAGATTTCTGTAAACCCTAAGGTGATCAACACACCCAAGGTTGCTGCCGTAGCCGCAGATGGAATTCAGCTGATCGCCATTGCCCGCGTAACGGTGCGCGCCAGTCTTGCCCAGTTGGTGGGTGGTGCCGGTGAAGAAACTATTCTGGCCCGTGTAGGCGAGGGCATTGTTACTTCCATCGGTTCGGCACAATCGCACAAAGAAGTGCTGTCCAACCCCGATAAGATTTCAAAACTTGTGCTGTCACGCGGCCTCGATGCAGGCACGGCTTTCGAAATACTTTCCATTGATATTGCCGATGTGGATGTAGGTGCCAACATTGGGGCAAAACTTCAAACCGACCAGGCGGCTGCCGACTTGAAAGTGGCCGAAGCCAGAGCCGAAGAGCGCAGGGCAATGGCCGTGGCGTTGGAACAAGAAATGATTGCCAAGGCACAGGAGGCACGGGCCAACGTGATCCAGGCCGAGGCAGAAATACCTAGGGCAATTGCGCAGGCATTTGTAAATGGAAACTTGGGTGTGATGGATTACTATAAGATGCAGAACGTGCAGGCCGACACCGAAATGCGACAGTCAATTTCCGGATCGGGAAAAACGGGGACTCAAACTCCACCTCCAAACAAATAAGCAATAGGTGATTGAATTTTAGAAAAAGGCGGGAAGATATTCCTGCCTTTTTTTATTTCTGTTCTAAGGGCCGCAGATAACAAGGGCCTCTTATTCTGACTTCTGACCTACTAACTACTAGCTCCTTCCCCTATCCTCCCACCACAAACTGATGACTACCAAACCGCTTGATGATTTCTTTTTCCAACTCTTCGCGATGGCTGGGGTGGGCAATTTTCATTAAGGCCAATGCACGTTGATGCAGGTTCTTTCCATACAAATAGGCCACACCAAATTCCGTTACTACATAATGCACGTGTGCCCGGGTGGAAACCACCCCCGCCCCTTGCTTTAAGAAAGGAACGATTTTAGAATCACCTTTTTTTGTTGCCGATGATATGGCAATGATAGGCTTGCCACCATCCGACAAAGATGCACCACGGATAAAATCCATCTGGCCACCCACACCCGAAAACTGATACGTGCCTATGGAGTCGGCACACACTTGTCCGGTCAGGTCAATTTCAATGGCACTGTTTATGGCAATCACTTTGGGGTTGGCCCGTATCACGCGTGTGTCATTTACATAGTCGGCTTCTAAAAAAGCAAAGCCCGGATTGTCGTCTATAAAATGATAAAGTTTGTCGGTGCCAATGGCAAATGCCGACACTGTTTTGCCGCGATGCTTTTTCTTGTACGCATTGGTGATCACCCCGCTTTTTATCAAATCAATTACACCATCAGAAAACATTTCGGTATGCACACCCAAATCTTTGCTGTTGCCAAGTGAACGCAATACGGCATCGGGTATGGCGCCAATGCCCATCTGAAGGGTGGAGCGGTCTTCCACTAATTCGGCTATCAACTTGCCAATAGTTTGCTCGGCTTCAGAAATCCGTGCGCTATAATTTACTTGCGGCAACAAGTCGTGCGCTTCCACGATTGCATTTATTTTTTCCACGTGAATAAACCCATCGCCATGCGTACGTGGCATGTTGGAATTTATTTGAGCAATTACTTTTTTGGCATACTTAACCGCACTTTTTGCAACATCCACGGAAGTGCCCAACGAACAGAACCCATGTTTGTCGGGCGGGGAAACATGTACCATCGCCACATCAATAGGAAGGATTCCTTTCTCAAAAAGTTTCGATATTTCGCTCAAAAAAATGGGAATGTATTCACCGTTGTCGCCATTCACACACGCACGTATGTTTTCAGAAACAAAGAGTGAGTTGAAATAGAAGTTGTCTTTAAACTCAGGCCGGGCAATGTCCAATAGGCCCAACGTGCTCACCGCCATCATCTCCACATTGCGTAAATGACTTGCGTTGTTTGCCAGAGCTTTCAATAATGATAAAGGAGTGGCAGCACTTCCGTGGATGAATACGCGGTCTCCCGATTGAATTATTTTTACCGCTTCTTCGGCTGACGTGTATGGCATGGTTTCGAAAATTTATTTCCACGAAGGTAAAAAGACGATGACTCATACGCACCTGACATTGATCAGTTAATTGACTAATTTTAATCGTATGGCATCTTCCTTTTTAGTTTCATTTATCGGCTCAGGCAATCTGGCCTGGCACCTGGCCCCTGCCCTGGATAATGCCGGGTTTGTTGTGCGCGAAGTGTTTAGCCAAAATCCAAGTAATGCAGAAGCTCTTACGGAGCGATTGTATCAGGCTGAAGTAAAAGCCACACTCGATTTTTCTACCAGCGAGTCAAAAATTTTTATTGTGGCCGTCACCGATGATGCCATTGGCGATGTGGCCCGCGAAATAATAATTCCAGAAGAAGCCATTTTAGTACACACGTCAGGCAGTCAGCCACTTTCGCAGTTGCAGTTTGCAGCCACACAAAACACGGGCGTGTTATATCCGCTTCAAACTTTTTCCAAAGCAAAAAAAATTGACTTTAAAACCGTTCCTATATTTATTGAAAGCAACAACCTTGAAACAGAAGAAGCCCTCCTGTTGATTGCCAAAAGCATCAGTAAAGAAGTACACAAGATAGGATCGGAAGAACGCAAGGCATTGCACGTTGCGGCTGTTTTCGCCTCCAACTTTTCGAACCACATGCTCACCATTGCAAAAAAAATTATGCAGCAAAACAACCTCGACTATGATTGGCTCAAACCTCTCATCTCAGAAACAATCAATAAAAGTATGATGGTGGGGCCCGAAGAAGCGCAAACCGGCCCGGCCAGAAGGGGAGATTTGGAAACCTTAGATAAACATCTGGAGTTGTTAAATGAAAACCCTTCCCTGGCGGGGATTTATAAAATGATCAGCCAGCATATTATTGATCAGTACCAGCCGGAGTAATTAGTGTCTGTCTATAAAGACAAAAATAGAACGCAGATGACGCTGATAATTATGATAAAATATCACTACTAAACGACAAAAAACCAAAGATCAATAAAATGTTCCTTTTGCTGTTTGTATAAGTGGATTTTAGCGAAATCACAAAACCTACCCCCCCCCTTAAAATCAAAACATTTCAGTCTGAATCACAGGGTCTTTATTTCTTTTCTTTTTTGTGTAAGTCCTGCGTGTGTTTTCTATGAGCCAAAACAATTCGGGTAAACTTATCAAATGTATTCTGATGATGGCGCAGATAGTGGAGAACGCTTTTTTCGTATTGGCCTTGACGCTCAGTATTTTTAACAACAGGTGCGCAATAAGCGTACACCAAATCTGGGTCTTGATACCATTTTCTGTTTCGGAATAGAAATAGTGGAGTTGAAAGTTTTGTTTTAGCTTTTTGAACAACAGTTCAATGTTCCAACGTTTCTTGTACAAGAAGGCGATCTCTAGGTTTGTAATCTCAAAGTTGTTGCAAATGAATATATAGATGCGGCCTTTATCGTCTTGATAGGTTATTTTCCTCAGGCACAGTGTTTTTTCTGATTTATCTTCTTGGTACTTTAAATGAACATGCTCCTCTTTGAGTACACCCGCTTCTTTGGGTTGGGGCGTTTGCCCAAACAACACCCCGTTGACCACTTCATACACAGCATTACTTTTCATTCTGCACACAAAATAGACCTTCTCATCAGTCCATTTTGCGAATTGCAGATAATGGTTGTAGGCCTTATCGGATACGATCATGCTGTGCGCTGCTAACTTTAGGTATTGCAGGAAATTCTTGTCGTGCATCTTTGCTTCGCTTATCCGGGCATAGGTAGCACAGTCGGCATGTGCATCGATCATCATGTGTACCTTCAAGCCCCCTTTTTTCTTTCCATCATTTTTTGGATTGCGGCCTACCCCTTTCATGATGTCAGAAAATAAACGGATGGTCGTGGAGTCAAAAATAAAAAGCTTATCGAAAGATACCTTTTCAATTCGGCTGACCGACAAAACGGATTGAAAATGGGTGATCAATTGGAAATAGAAGTCTTTAAACAATTCATTGTCACGGTTGCGTAAACCATCGCCTGCTGTGCTCTTTGCAAAACAGGACTCCATGCCCAGATGGTTTAGCTTGCCCTGAAGTCCTACCATAGCATCGCACACTTCACCCATGGAATCGCATCGGGAGAATATGCCAAACAGCAGGGTGACCAATTGATCCCAACTTGTAAAGGTCTTGTAGTATTTATCGCTGCCCTTTGCTAAAACCAAGGCATCAAACTTATTTTTGGGCAATAAGTTGATGATCTGTTTGAAAATTGGCTGACCGACTAAATTTTTAGATATACCTTTGACCATGCTATTGTTTTTGTCCAAAACAAACATATAGCT
>JAYVAI010000234.1:0-11244 GCA_043751075.1 Cyclobacteriaceae bacterium
AAATTTGCTCTTTTGAACCATTCGTATCAAAATCATTTACATACATTCTGTCACCTGATTTAAAAAATGAATTCAGGCCTTGATTGCCAAGTACAAAATCTGGTTTGCCATCCTTGTTCAAATCTGCTGTTTCAATTGTATGCCACCATCCTTCCGTATTGGATAATCCCATATCTAAGGATGCGTCTGAAAAACTTCCTTTATTGTTTCTTAGTACAACTATGGCCATCCAGTCTCCTACAATCACAATGTCGTTCCATCCATCCCCATCAAAATCAACTACAGACGCATCGGTAATCATTCCAACATTCAAAAGAGGGATTGCAAAATTTCCGGTAACATCAGTATATAATCCTTTACCATCATTTTCAAGCAAATATCCCCTTCCGCCATGTCCATAAACAAAAGGATCAAATCGTTCGCCTACCAATAAATCAAGATCTTCGTCTTTATCAAAATCAATCGGTATAGCTACACTGGTCGAAAAGGCCCCGAATGGTAAAGGATATGGCGATCCGATAAATGTTCCCTTTCCGTTATTCAGAAAAATTTTGTCCTCCTGGGCATTGGATATGTTTGGAAAAAATCTTCCACCGGTAGCCATGTACATATCTAGATCGCTGTCGCCATCAACATCAAACAATGATCCTTTTGTTTCTTCAGCAATCGCAAACTTTTCTAAAGCATCCGACTTCAAAGCACGAACGCCTTGTCCGCCAAAGTGAATAAATTTACCCGCTTGATCTTTTCCTCCACCAATATAAATTTCATCGGTTCCATCCTTATCTATATCGCCCTTAAGCATACATGGAGTTTCATTGCTAAACATCATTGGCAATAACCGATCTCTATTAAAATCAATCAGGCCGTTACCCTTGTGCCTGAATAATGTATTGGAGACAAGTTCCATTTTAAAATGGCCGGCCCCATTTGATTTTTTTCGTACACCCTTTCTTATCCCTTTGCTATTCTCTCTAACAATTTTTAGTTTCTGATTTACAGGGATATTATAAAATACGGAGTAATCCTGATCTGGCCAGCGGACCAAAAGTGAATCAATTATACTGATGCCCTCGCCCAGGCCGATGGTAACAAACGGTTGAACAGAACTTTGATATCCCCGGGTCACAAAATTATCGGCCACAAATGTATTACCTCCACAATAGGCAATCAGCTGCGATCCAACTGCAAAAGAATTTTGGCTTTCAGATGTTAAGGCTATGCTAATGCTTTTATACTGAGCTGAGTCAGTGTTATTTTTATAAATAAAGGAAGGTCCATTGATGTTGTTGATCACCATATCCAGATCTCCATCATTGTCAAGGTCACCATAGGCACTTCCGCTCGAATACATCGGTTCACCTAAGCCCCACTCTATGGCCGCATTTTTAAAACTTAGATTTCCATCATTTCGAAAGGCATAATTTGGGAATGATGAAGACGGCATTAAGTCAATTAACTTAACAATAGCATTCTCTTCCTCTCTAATCATTTTTCTTACATTTTCCTCAGCTCCTGAATAAGTCAGGTAATCCCTATCCAATAAATCCTTGTAGATTCCATTGGCAATAAAAATATCTCTTCGGCCATCATTATTCATATCGAATAGTAATGCTCCCCAACTCCACTCGGAAGCAGCTATTCCTGCCAGCCTCCCTACATCAACATAATCCTTTTCGCCAATTTTTTTTTGAAGCACATTTCGCGGATATTGATGATAATACCCGTTTTGAATATTCATCTCATACTTATTCCAACTTTCATAAAGCATTTTAGACTTTTTGCGGTTCAAAGAATCCGGAAGCATTTCTGTAACAAATAATTCAGGTTCTCCATCATTATCAAGGTCAGCAAAATCCGCACCCATCGAACCCATGCTGATGGATTCAAAATAGTCTGTTAAGGACTCTATGAATGCGCCATGCTGATCGTTGATGTACAAATAATCACGCTCAAAAAAATCATTCGAAACAAAAATATCGGTCCAGTTATCGTTGTTAAAGTCCCCCAGGGTTATTCCTAATCCAAATCCGATATTACTTCTATAAATGTTTGCCTGCTCAGAGTAATCCTTGAACCTACCCTTTTCATTAATAAAAAATTTATTGCCACTATTCTGAGGATCGGGAATGGTGCGTTGGTCTTTTACCAGATCGTAGTTACCTACTGATTTAAATGAATTAGTCAGCAGGTAACAATCCAAGTCTCCGTCTTTGTCATAATCAAAAAATGCTGCCTGAACCGACAGGCCGACAACATCTAAACCATACTCTTTGGATTTTTCTGAAAAGGTCAAGTCACCATTATTGATAAACAACTCATTATGTCTGTTAGGCGCATCGGGATTACCGGACTTACAGACATAAATATCCAGCCATCCATCGGCATTGATATCCACCATAGTTACACCGGTTGACCAAACACCTTTGCATTCCACTCCGGCTTTTTCAGTAATGTCCTTGAATTGAAGATTTCCCTGGTTCAGATATAATTTATTATCCACTTGGTTTCCCGCAAAATAAATATCTTGAAGCTCATCATTATTAATATCTCCTATGGCCACGCCAGCACCATTGTAAAAATTTCGATAAGTATAAGGGTTGAGTTGCTCTGTAAAATGGAGGTCATTGTGAAAGTCAACACCACTCTGTGGAGTCACGTTTGTAAACAAGGTTGAAGTTTGGATATGATCACGGGAACACCCCCACAAAACACCAAGAATAATAATCAAAAGTAGTCTCATCCGTATAAAAAAATAGCGTTCAACCAAGGTTGAACGCTACTTCAAAATTACAAAACTAAGGGTAACTAAATATTAGTAGCCAGGGTTTTGTGTAAGCTTATTGGCCGAGGCCGCAGTTGCTTGAATGGCTGAGATAGGAATTGGCATTAAATTCTTATTTGGATCATTGTGTGCAGCTTTTGCCCACCACGCATTTCCCCAGGCACCGAACCGGATCAGGTCATTGCGTCTTAGTGCTTCCTGAAATAGCTCTCTTCCACGTTCTGCTAATAAGCTACCCGCTGTCAAGGGTGCAATAGAACCGACTCCAGCCCTTGTGCGCAACTTGTTGATTTCAGTTTCAGCTGCACCCACTTGGCCAAGGCGGAACAATGCTTCGCCTTTATTCAAGATAACTTCACCCAATCTCAACACAGGGTAATCGTTATCTGCATCGGGGTTCTGTCCAACCTTGAAACTAAACTTTCCAAGTCTGGCTCCACCCTGACGTGAACCATTTGGAAATAATTCATTAACGAATGGTGTGTAGTTAATGGGTGCCCCATCCGGATCTGCTTTGTCGAAGGCAAGATCAAGAATAGGAGTTTTCACAGTTGGATCAACATTGTATGCGAACTGCGGGCCAGCTATGAAACTAGCCGCCTTTCTCTTATCAGCATTGTCAAAGGAATTATAAAAAGCCTCAAGGGTAGAATAACCATTCCACGGCTGCTGCGCCAATTTGAAGGTCAACTGACTTGGATAGTGAAGCGTCATATAAGGGAATTGCATTCCCCCGCCTGTTGCCTCATCAAAAGGGGCAACCATAATATGCTCCGGATTATCCACGTTATCGGGCGCGAACACTTTCTTGAAGTCTGCATCAAGAGTATAGTTACCGGAATTGATAACCAAGTCTGCAAAATCAACTGCCTTTTGCAAATCGGCATTATCAAAAGAAGCCAATCCTTTATATACTTTTGCATTCAAATACAATCTTGACAACAAAGCATTCGCAGCGCCCCTGCTAGCTCTTCCGTATTCCCCTCTTCCAGCAGGAAGGTCAGGAATAGATGCCAGCAGTTCGGCTTCAACAAAGTTATAAACAGCAAGCCTATTCGATTGAGGAACATCCACACCGGGGGTAACAACAATCTTTACATTACCATACAAATCCAATAGCCTCCAGTAGAAATAGGCCCGTAACATTCTCAACTGTGCCTTATTGGCTGCCGAAATAGAGGCATTCTTCAATAAGTCGTTGCATTGGAAAATACCACCAAAGGTATCATTCCATGCTCCTTCCACTCCTATCATACCGGATGACTTGAAGTTATGTTGATGTGAAACTATAAGCTCACCACCATCATACCAGTCGCCACCTTTTTGCGTAACTACTGCTTCATCCGATGGAATTTCCTGCAAAGAAAAATAGCCACCATGTCCAGCCGTACCGTTCAGCAAACGGGTAAATGCCCCTGCTAATCCATCGTTGGGTGTAGGCTTGTTCACATTAGTCTTTGTGCCCACACCTGGATTGGCTGGGTTGATTTTGGAGGTATAACTATCGGTTATCTCCTCCTCAAGATCAGTACATGCAATTGCGCCAAAAGTGAATGCAATTATAAATGTAGATTTAAATAAATTTTTCATATATATCTTCATCATTATTTTTTGTTATAGACCAATATTCAAACCAAAAGTAAATGTTCTTGAGTTGAAGTAGCTTTGCCTTCTGTCAATACCAGGTGACAATACATCTGAACTTGTTGGCGCAAAACCACCATTATCAACTCCACCCATATCGGCCAATTGTGGCTCGGGGTCAATGCCAGTATAATTAGTTAACACAAAAGCATTCTGCACGTTTGCATATAACCTGAAAGTCTTAAATGTTGACGATGAAGTTTTGAAGTTGTATCCAAGCGTGATGTTATCCAGCTTCAAGAAATCAGCTTTTTCCACATACAGCGAACTGTACTGAGCGGAAGTCAAACCGGAAACTGCTTTATCAGTCTGAACTCTGTTGTACGAGTTAATGGCACCTGGATCCAAGGGTTCATAGAACGCGCGGAAACTATTCACTAAACTATGTCCAAAAGCGGCTCTAAAGAATGCATTTATATCCCACTTTTTGTAGTTAAGTTGGTTGGTCCATCCGAATTCAGCCTTCGGTATCCCTTGTCCTAATTCTTTAAAGTCACCATCTGCAGCCAATGCCTGACCTGGGGCTGATACCACCTTGCCATCACCATTTATATCCTTAAAACGAGGAGCTCCGTTGCCTTCTACACCGTCAAATACAGGTCCCCATATCTGTCCGATTTTTTCGCCAACTTTCACGCGAACCATAGATGTACCATTTTGACCAGGAGCACCCAAGTCAGCACGAACCTGCTCTTCAGTAATATATGATTCCAGAGTGGTCTTATAGCTACTGAATACAATACCGGGTGTCCATCGTACACCACCAAGATTGATATCATTATAATTTAAGGCTAATTCGATACCATTGGTTTTGAGTGAACCCGCATTTTCAAAACGTCTGCCTGAAGGAAACACAGCCACATCAACCGCTCTTTCAAGAATGAAGTCTTCAATGTTTCTGGTATAAGCATCAATCGTACCGGTCAGATGATTGCCGATACCGAAGTCAATACCAAAATTGATCTCCTTCTTCTGTTCCCACTTAAGTGCAGTGTTGGCATCCTGAGATTTGGTAACGTTTCCACCTCCGCTAAACGAATAGGTGTATAAGTCCTGAGCAAGACCGGATTGAGCAGGAAGTGAACCCGTAACACCGTATCCCAATCTCACCTTAAGGGCTTTGAAACTATTGATATCTGCATAACGCAATACATCAACACCAACACCAGCTGCGGGGAAAATTCCATAACGGTTCTCTGCTCCAAGTTTGGTTGATCCTTCCCTTCTAACTGATGCATTCACAAAGATTCCTTTGTCGAAGGTTAGGTTTACCCGGGCAAATTGTGCCGTGATCTGATTTTTAGGTGATGCACCGCTGGCTATATTGACAAGACTGGCAAGGCCGGAAAGTCTGTCACCGGAATTTTCCAAAGCATTGTATCCAAGGTCATCACTGGGGAAGTTACCTAATTCAACAAACATATCTTCAAACTGATCTTCCTGGAAGGAATATCCACCGGTAATGCTTAAATCAACTTTATTGAATTCTTTTGCATAGGTTGCATAAGCTTCAAATAAAGTGAATTCCCTGTCAGAAGTATATCTTCTTGCCAAACCGCCCCTGTTCAAACCTCTGTATAGAGAATTTCTTGAATAGTATTCGCCATTCAGGTTGCTTTCAAATTGCTGACCAAAATTGACAGTAGCGGTAAGATTGTCTACAATGGAATAATCAATTTTTGCATTGTAGTTGATACTCGTTCTCTTGCCCTTATTCACGTTTTGTTCAAGAATGGCAACCGGGTTAAAGTTATCAAACAGGATTGCCTGATAATATTCACCATTAGCGAATTTGATTGGTGCCGTTGGGTTAAAAAGTACGGCATATCGCAAAGCATCATTAAACGAGAAATTGCTCTTTCTGTTGGTTAAGGACATGTTAAGATCAATCTTTAGCTTATTATCGAGTGCCGCATGCGACAAGTTTGCTCTTGTATTTACCTGATCAAAACCTGACTTTTCAAGAATACCACCAATATCTCTGAAATTGGTTGACATACGGAATGTAGTATTTTTTGAGCCACCGGAAACAGCAATGTTATGCACGTTTGAAACACCAGTTCTTGTTACCTCATCCTGCCAATCGGTAACAGAACCAAGGTTATTACCACCTGCGGCAATATATTCGCTGGCATTCATATTAGGTTGCATTCTGAATGGTGTCGCAGCCGCTACATAACCGTTATATTCAACAGACATTGCATCTCCTCTCTTAGAACCTCTTTTAGTTGTAACCAGAATTACACCGCTGGAACCACGACTACCATAAATAGCAGCAGCTGATCCATCCTTCAACACGTTGATGGATTGAATATCATTGGGATCAACGTTTGACAACGATGCACCAATAACTCCATCAATTACAACCAATGGTTCCGTGTTGGAACCAATAGTAGAAATACCTCTCAAGCGAATTGTAGCGTTGGAGTTTGGATCGCCACCGCGGTTGTAAATGCTAAGCCCCGGAACTTTACCTGCCAACAATTGAGAAGGGTCATTGATGTTACCCTTGTTGAATTCCTTTTCGCTTAGAGAAACCACCGAACTGGTAATTTCCTTTTTCTCCTGGCTTCCATAACCCGTTACAATCACCTCGCTCAACGCAGTCACATCAGATAGCAAACTCACATTCACTGAACTTTGCGAGCCTACCACCACTTCCTGCGTTACATACCCCACAAAAGAAAAAACTAAGGTGGCATTGCTTCCTGCGCTGATCCTGAAATTTCCATCGGAATCGGACACGGTACCATTGGTAGTGCCTTTTTCCAAGATGTTTACACCAGGAACTCCTGATCCGTCATCGGCTGACGTTACTTTTCCTGTCACGACTCTCTCCTGTGCGAAACTCACCAGAGTTCCGAAAACGAGAAGAACCGCGACATACCTGCGAACTAACAGATACAATTTGGTCATACTTTAATTGTTTAGGGTTTAATTGTTGTTTTTAAAAGACGCGCGAATTCTGCTTTTGTAATTGTAAATTGCGCTCAATTGACGAAATTAGAATTCGGGGTCAATGTTAGCGTTAAAAAACCAACTGTCAACCAACTTTTTTCAATTTATTCAGGTAAATTTCGTGCGAACGGATTCGCAACCGTTTGCAAAATTATGAATACTGAAAATATTTTTAAAAATTACAGGCAATGAAATTCGCTCAAGTAACCATCAAAGACATAGCCCGCGAACTGGGCATTTCGCCTTCCACCGTGTCGCGCGCATTAAAAGACCATCCGGATATTAGTGTTCAGACCAAAAAATCGGTAAACGAATTGGCTGAAAAACTCAATTATCAACCCAACATTGTCGCGCTCAATCTCAGGCAACAGAAAACCAACACCATCGGGGTGATCATACCCGAAATCGTTCACTTCTTTTTTTCCACCGTCATCAGCGGCATTGAAGATGTTGCTTATACTGCCGGGTACAACGTAATCCTAACCCAATCAAACGAATCGTATCAACGGGAATTGACCGATCTGAAAGCACTTTTCAATAGCCGTGTGGATGGCATTTTATTGTCCATCTCACGAGAAACAACGAATTTCGATCACATTGAATCCATTATTTCAAAGGGAGTGCCCATCGTTTTTTATGATCGCATGTACAATAGTCCCACTTCCAGCAAAGTGATTGTTGACGATTATGCCGGGGCCAAAGAGGCCGTTACTCATTTGATTGAGCAAGGGTGCAAAAGAATTGCACACATTAACGGGGCACCTAACCTGATCATAAGCATAGACCGCCTTCGCGGATACACCGATGCGCTTAAAGAACACAACCTGGAGGTAATAGATGAATTAGTTATCAGTTGCGCTTCA
The DNA here is from genome assembly GCA_043751075.1 of Cyclobacteriaceae bacterium. GTDB lineage: Bacteria > Bacteroidota > Bacteroidia > Cytophagales > Cyclobacteriaceae > ELB16-189. The sequence goes on from JAYVAI010000234.1 coordinate 8,251, forward strand.
GGTACTTTCGAGGAAGGAAAAAGGACCGCCAACAAACTATTGTCCCTGCCTGTTCTGCCCGATGCCATATTCGCCAACAACGACCCCATGGCTATGGGTGCCATGAAGGCCATAAAAGAAAAAGGATTGAAAATTCCACAGGACGTTGCCGTGGTTGGTTTTAGCAATTGGTTTTTAGGCGAACTGTTAGAACCCTCTCTCACTACGGTGGACCAACCCGGTTTTGAAATGGGCCAGGAAGCTGCCCGCCTTCTCATTCGGCAAATTGAAATGAGCGGAAAGGAAGATTTTGAACTTCAGCCTGAAACGAAAATATTAAAGACAAAACTCATTGTTAGGGAATCCTCCCTAAAAAGTCAGTGGAAGAAAAAATAACGCAATCGTTTTCTGACCTTTTGAAGCTACTTTGTTAGGTTAAGTGACCATAATTGAGGTTACTTGAACTACAAATCATTTCAAAATTTCATGACTTCCACATTCAAACAAGCAACGGGCAAAAGCTTAGGGAAATTTACTTCCTACAAAAATATCGCATCCGGCATACAGGCAGAAACCACCTTTGGGAAATTCAAGGTAACAGTTTATTCAAATTCGATTTTGCGGATAAGCGCAACCGTGGATGAAACCTTTGAAGATTTTTCTTACTCCATCGTAGCCAAGCCAGCCGATGTTCATTTTGAAATATCTGAAAATACGCAGAGCCTGACAATCAAAACATCTGCTTGCTCCTTGGTTATTTCCAAAGACCCGGTACGTTTTTCCTTTCGCGATTTGAATGGTGCTGTTATCAATGAAGACGATGTGTTTGGCACTTTATGGATTGGCGAACAGGTTGCCACCTACAAAAAATTGCAACCCGGTGAGCGCTTTATGGGCCTGGGCGAAAAAACCGGTCCGCTCGACCGCAAAGGTGCCGCATATCAAAACTGGACCACCGATGCGTATGCTTACAACACGGGGTCCGACCCGCTCTATTGCTCCACACCATTTTATATTGGCGTTCACAACCAATTGACGTACGGGATTTTCTTTGACAACACACACAAAACTTTTTTCAACTTTGGCGCTTCCAACAACCGCTTTTCAAGTTTCGCTGCCGATGCCGGTGAAATGAATTACTATTTCATCTATGGGGCTTCGGTTGCCGAAATAATCCAACATTACACGCACCTTACGGGAAGGATGGAGATGCCCCCGCTGTGGAGCATTGGCTACCAACAATGCCGCTACTCTTATTATCCCGACAAGGAAGTGCTCACGCTGGCCCAAACATTTCGTGAAAGAAATATTCCTGCCGATGTGATTGTGCTTGACATTCACTACATGGACAAATACAAAATTTTTACGTGGGACAAAAAAAACTTCTCGGACCCCAAAGCTTTGATGGACGCCTTGACCGCGCTGGGCTTTCATATTGTGATCATGTGCGATCCGGGGATTAAAGTGGAGGAAGGTTATGAGCCTTATGATGATGGCACAAAAAAAAATGTGTTCATAAAATATCCGGATGGGGAAAATTATCAAGGCCAGGTGTGGCCAGGCTGGTGCCACTTTCCGGATTTCACAAACCCAGCCACGCGCGAATGGTGGGGATCAAAATTTAAAGGGTATGTGGACTTGGGTGTGGAAGGGTTTTGGAACGACATGAACGAAATTGCCACCTGGGGCCAGGCATTGCCCGAACATCTTGAATTTGATTTTGAAGGCAACAAAGCCACAGCACGAAGAGGAAGGAACGTGTTTGGCTTTCAGATGGCACGGAGCACCTACGAAGGCACCAAAAAATTATTGAAAGGCAGGCGGCCTTTTAACCTTACGCGCTCCGGGTTTTCGGGCGTGCAACGCTATGCAGCCGTGTGGACGGGCGATAATGTTTCGTATGATGAGCACATGCTGTTAGGTGTGCGCTTGGTAAATAGTTTGGGCCTTACGGGCATAGCTTTCGCTGGCTATGATGCCGGTGGTTATGTGGGCGAGGCAAACCCCAAACTTTTTGCACGCTGGATGTCCCTCGCTTCCCTCTCCCCTTTTTTCCGTGCCCACACGATGATCAACACACGCGACAGCGAACCGTGGTCTTACGGTGAAGAAGTAGAACAGATTTGCCGAAACTACATCTCGCTCCGTTATCAGTTGCTGCCTTATATCTATTCCTTGTTCTACGAAGCATCCATGTCGGGCATGCCGGTGCAGCGGTCGTTGGCAATAAATTATACACACGACCCACGTGTATATAATGGGCTATATCAAAATCAATATTTATTTGGGCCGGGCATTTTGGTGGCACCTGTGGAAAGCAACCGCGATCTGCTAAAAGTATTTTTGCCTGCTGGCGATTGGTTTGATTTATATACCGGAAAAATATTCCGTGGCGATCAGGAAATCATTGTGGAAACACCCATTCACAAACTGCCTGTGTTCATCAAAGCGGGCAGTGTGATCCCCACCCAAAAGACCACAGCCCACACGGGCATCAATCAAGAAGAATTGATACTTCATGTCTATTGCGGAAAAGAATCAAGTGAGTTTCTTTATTACACCGATGATGGCCTTACGTTCGATTATCAACATGGAAAATCGTTGAAACGGTTGATCCAGTATCATGCCCATGAAAATAAAGTTGTGGTGACAGCAGCAGAAGGGGATTTTCAAACCAGTTTTAAAACCTTGAAGATTGTGTTGCACGGTGCCCACTCCAATGAAGTTTCGTTCAATGGTGTAAAACAAAAATTAACACATCAGGTACATTCCTTCTTCACGCCACTTGAAAAATATGATCCATTCACGGATCCGGAGACAATGGGAGAGGAAAATGTTTCGGTGGCCACATGCCAATATTCAAAATCCCGAATTGAAATAACGTGGTGATGGCATTGATTGGCTGATGATAAAATTGAGGACACCTCTAATAACTGATGAATTGGAACGCTGATAACGCTGATCGATATGATTTCCGATGATTAAATCTGCGCTTATCATATTAATCTGCGTCAT
>JAYVAI010000235.1:0-4124 GCA_043751075.1 Cyclobacteriaceae bacterium
TAATCCTACTTTGTCAAGTTCTAAATTTATGACAAGATCAAAACGGATAATCAAAAGAGATAAGTCCTGAACGAAGGCACCGCTCTTTTTATCGCCTTAGCGAAGCGATGACATTTTCATTAAAGTGTCATTCCGGGCGAGGGAGAATTTTTTTAAATTGGTTCACAAGCAAACGAGACCCAGAATCCCGTTAAGGTTTGCGCCAATCTCTTTTATCGGGATCGCGGGTCGAGTAGAATATTTTCAATAGTGATAAAGGTTGAGCACCCTCGCCCGCGATGACATTTTCATTAATTGGAAGTAACATGACAAAGTAGGACTAGGCATCTTTGAGTTTACGCATTACATTTATTTACTAAATTTAGCCATTCAATTTGTAAGAATACCAAACCATGAAACCATATTTACTTTCGATCGCGTTCTTTTCCCTCCTTATTTTAGATTCCTGCTCTTCCGGCAAAGTTGCTTTAAAACGTGGCGATTACTACGGGGCCGTTAGTCAAGCAGTAGCTCATCTAAAGCAAAACCCCGATCACAAAAAATCGCGCGAAGTACTCAGCGCAAGTTATACGGCAGCCATCGGATATTTGGAGACAGATGCACAAAACCAGATCGCCTCCAATGCCAACTTCAAATGGAAAAATGCAGTTCAGAATTATGAACAAATTAATAATTTGTATGAACAAATCCGCACTTCGCCCGGAGCGCTCAAAGTAATTTCCAATCCGGTAAATAAATACAAAGAGCTTACGGAGGTAAAAGACAAAGCTGCCGAGGAAACCTACGAAGCCGGCATTCAGGCTATGCTCATCAACACACGTGTAGATGCCAAACGTGCCTACTTTCTTTTTATGGAAGCAAACAATTTCCATCCGGGCTACCGCGAGTCCATTGAAATGATGGAGCAATCCAAATTCAATGCGACCATTAAAATAATTGTAGAGCCAGCATTGGACAACTATCATGATTGGAATTTTGAACCTGTGATTTTTGGAGTGAACCCCAGCCAGTTTGTGAAATTCTATACGCCACGCCAAGCCCAGGATATAAACCTGACCAAAGTGGATCATTTTGTAAAGGTGGTTGCAAATGGCTACTCGGAAGGTAAGCCCACTACCACCAAGCGCACAGAAAACTTTAAGGACAGCGTGAAGGTGAGTGAGAAAACCGTGAACAATGTAAAGGTGCCGGTGTATGAAAAAGTTTCTGCTTCCATGACCATTTATGAAAAGACAATCACCTCGCGTGGATCCATCACATTGTATATCAAAGATGCCGTTAGCAATGCCGAACTCAGAAATTCTGATATTGTAAGCGATGAACGTTGGGCCGACCGATGGGCCACCTGCACAGGCGATACACGGGCGCTGTCTGATTCAAACAAGAGAATGTGCAGTTCAAAAGAACCTTTCATGGCGCGCGACTTTCTCAGAAATCAAACCAAGAAAGAGATAGACAATAAGTTGGCAAACGCGCTTAATTCGTTTTACGGTCAATACTAAAAGAGTAGGCAGGAAACAGTCACCAGTAGGCAGTCATACTTAGGAGGGTATATTTTTGAGTTTGAAAAATAGAAGTCAGAATTTAGAATCCTATTATCACAACAATTTTATCGTTGCCAGAACAACCATTAGTGTAAGCCAGAAGACAATCCGCTTATAATTACAAAACCATTTGCCTGATTAATCGGTTATTGCAATATGAAACAAATTTATTTAGCTATTCCACTTTGTTTAATCACGTGCGCTCTGGTAGCGCAAAACTCTAATCAAAAAATTATGAATGACGAATTGCAAATAGCCACGTTGGGCTCTGGTTGTTTTTGGTGTACCGAGGCTTTTTTTCTAAAACTAAAAGGCGTTGAATCGGTCGAGTCAGGCTATTCGGGCGGAAAAGTTAAAAATCCAACCTACCGCGAAATATGCACCGGAATGACTGGCCATGCCGAGGTTGTTCAGGTCACGTTCAACCCAAAAGAAATATCATACGAAGATATCCTGGAGGTTTTTTGGAACACGCATGACCCAACCACACTAAACAAGCAAGGTGCCGATGAAGGCACTCAATACCGCTCGGTAGTTTTTTATCATACTGACCCACAGAAAAAAATTGCAGAACAGTACAAAATCCAATTGGATAAATCCAAGGTATTTAAAAATCCTGTGGTCACGGAAATAACCCCTTTCTCTGTTTTTTACAAAGCAGAAGATTATCACCAGAACTATTTTGCGTTAAATCCCAACCAAGGCTATTGTCAGTTTGTGATACTTCCCAAAGTGGAGAAATTCAATAAGCAATATGCGGCCAAGCTGAAAAAGCAGAACGCCCATTAAAAAAAGATTAGAACTCGCCAATAAAATGAAACCTAATACCATGATCACCGTTAGAATATGCAGAGTCATAAAAAACTCTCATAGGTTTAGGTTTAGGTTACAATTAACCCCTCGGACGGAGGGGTTTTTGTATTTATTATAGATGAACCTAACCCTTTCCTTTGGAGAGGGGAACGCGCGATTTCATGGTGTGCGTATTTTACAAAGTAGGATTACTAAAAAATAATTTAAAATAAAATAGTATGAAACTATTGAACATTACCTCTATCCTCTTCTTGCTATCGTTGGTTGCCTGCGGTCAGGAGAAATCAAAAAAAAATATAACCGGAAATAAATTTACCATGACCAAAACTGAAGCCGAATGGAAAGGCATGCTCACCCCCGAGCAATTTGAAGTACTTAGACAGAAAGGAACAGAAAGGGCATTTACCGGAGAGCTGTGGGACAACCACCAAGCCGGGGTTTACTATTGCGCAGGCTGCCAGCAAGAATTGTTTAGTTCAGAAACCAAATTTGAATCAGGAAGCGGATGGCCGAGTTTTTACCAACCTATAAAAGAAGGCGCTGTTTCCGTAGGCACCGATACCAGTTACGGAATGGTGCGTGACGAAGTGGTTTGCAGCAGGTGCGGTGGCCATTTAGGTCATGTGTTCGATGATGGGCCCAAGCCTACAGGGCTGCGCTATTGCATGAATTCTGCTTCCATGAAATTTGAAAAGGCCAAAAAATGATTCTTATTATAGGATTGAACTTGCACACGAAAGGATTTCTAAATTAACACGAAATAGTTAATCCTACTTTGTCATGTTCCAACTTTGCGTATTAACATTCGAAAAGAAACAAGCCCTGAAAGGGCGGAATCTGTCCAAGCAGGATCACACCCTTTCAGGGCTTATGATGCGAATAGAATTCACCAAAACGCAGGGCTCCACCCTGCGTTTATTATCACCGCCCTTTCAGGGCTTTCAAATTCATGAGTAGGGGTAGCTTAATGGTAGCTCTATTCATTGTGTCCATAACATGACAAAGTAGGAATAAACACATCAGTTAATAAATAGAGCGGATTTTCAATCTGAGCACTAAAACATGTTCAAACCCAGCAGACCCCAACACTGCAAATGGCGGTTGCCAAAACACTGATATTATTTTATTACTTTAATGGAAACTTTCCATCTCCCTGAAAAATATTATCTCACTATTGATCCTGGTGTTCTGCGCAAACGCCCTCTATGCCCAGCAAGGAAACCATGCCGATGCACTTTTCGCGGCAGGGCAGCAACGCTATGATGAAGGCAAATATCAATCGGCAGCAGACAGCTTGGAAAAAGCATCAACCATTTTTGAAACATTAAAAAATATTCCGGGCCAATTGAAATCGTTGAATTTGCTTGGCGAGTGCAAAGCCAATATGAACCAATGCGACCAGGCAGTTGAAATCCTAAATCATTCTGTGGCGATGGCCTTGGCAAACTTCAAACCGCAATCGTCCGAAGTTGCTTATAGCTACTACTATTTGGCCCGTGCCCTCGGTGGATGCTCGCGCAAGCACTCGGAGGCGATTGCGCTCATGCACAAGTCCATCAACCTGAAACGAAACTTGTATGGTGAAGGCAAAGAGGTTGCGTTCGACTACACGTTCATGGGGTATATGTTCAATAGTGCCGCTCAATATGACAGTGCCTTTTATTATTTGGACAAGGCCATGAAGATTAGGAAAAAGAACTTGCCCGCTGATGATATTGAAATTTCAAACACGCTTCATTATTTGGGAGCCAACTATGAAAACAAAAG
>JAYVAI010000236.1:0-4115 GCA_043751075.1 Cyclobacteriaceae bacterium
TAAGAGCAAACAGGGGATTAGGTGCCGTTGCCGACACGGGAGCAGCATTGTTGGACAGGATACTCAATGAGCGTAGGGTAGAATTAGCTTTTGAAGGAAACCGTTGGTTCGACCTGAAGCGATTGGGTAGAGATATCACAAAACCAGCGGGAACCGCATCAGCGGTGCCTTATGCTGATTTCAGGATATTGGCCCGTATCCCTGTAGAACAGGTAGCGATCAACCCTTCAATTGTTCAGAACCCTGGATATTAATTTAACCAAAAAAGAATCATTATGAAGAAGATAATTATATATGGAATATTATCAATAGCCTTGATTTCGTGTTTTGAAGATTCAGGGTTGGATATTATTCTTGATAAAACCTATGTTGAAATAGATGAAGCAACTACCGTGTCTGGCCTTGCGATAACTAAAATATACGCGAGGGCACTGAACGGGACAGGCGTTAAGGATTCCTTGAAAGTCAATTTGGTTGGGGCTCAAAGAGATGCTGCAGTAACTGTTACTTTTTCAATTGCCGCAGCCAGCACAGCCGTTGCAGGAACAGATTATACATTGACAACCACGGGTGGCACTGTTACCATCCCGCCAAATAGCAGTTTTGGATACATCAAATTTTTAGTGTTGGATGATAATATTGTACCCTCTACAACTACCAAAAATTTGATTGTGAGCCTTACCGCTGGAGGGGATGATGTTATTGTAAGCCCAAACTATGGAACATTTACCCGTAGGATACGCACACAGTAATTTAGCTTAGAAATCCAATTTGAAAGGGAGGCGTGCCAACTGAGGCCGTCTCCCTTTTTTTGATAATTATGGCAAAAGATGTACGTATGGGAATATCAAATTATGTTATCGTATTGTTGCTAGCCACAGGGAAAGCATATTCACAGATCAACAATGTTTATGGAAGCGGAAATGAGGTACTTCGCGTAAGTAAGTATGCGGAAGTAATTGGGTCACCTTATTTATACTTGGAATGGAGAGAGGGGACAATTGAGGATCAAACAGGCAAGAAGACGGTAGGTATTCAATTAAGATATGATACATATAGCGACCGCTTTGAGACCAAGGTCAAGGGAGTAGAGATGATGTCAGATCCCCGCCAAATAATTAAAGCAACAATATTAGAATACGCTGGGCTACCGAGAAGAGTGTTTTGCAACGGATTTATTGGAATCTCCGGGGCCGGGGCTGAAAGTTACTTTGAAGTCTTGCTTGATACCGGATCAATTAAGTTTTTAAAGAAATCGAAAGCAATTATGACTGAAGCAGATGCTGGGTATGGCGGATCGGGGAGGGTGACACGATTCAGTTCGACAGAGAAGTATTATTTGGTAACTGAAAATAGGGCTACTAAAGGTGTCAAGTTGACAAAAAAATCATTTGTTAAAGAGGGAGACATTAAAGCTCCGCTACTGGAAGATTATCTTAAACAAGGGAAAGAGTTGAAAACAGAGTCTGATTTTATAAATTTTTTAAAACTCATCTCTATTGACTCAAGGTAGCGTTCTATTCTTGCATAGAATAACATCAACATACTCCCTCACCCCTACCTCAATTGATGTAAACTCCTTCTCATACCCAACACTCCTTATCTTCCCCATCTTCGCCTCCGTAAAATACTGATACGTGTCCCGGATATCGGCAGGCGTGTCAATAAATTCAATCACTTCTTTTTTACCAAGTGCTTTGAATACCGCCCGCGTCAAATCAATAAACGTGCGCGCTTTGCCCGATCCGAGATTATAAATTCCGGAGTTCTTTCTATGGTGCATAAAAAACATACAAACCTCGGCCACATCTTTCACATAAATAAAATCACGCATCTGTTCCCCGTCTTTGTAGGCAGGGTTGTGCGACCTGAACAATTTCATTTTCCCTGTTTTGATGATCTGGTTGTAGGCGTGCCATACTACCGAGGCCATGCGCCCTTTGTGGTATTCGTTAGGGCCATACACATTAAAAAACTTTAGCCCTGCCCAAAAAAATGGTTTCGCTTTTTGATTAAGTGCCCACACATCAAAGTCTTGTTTTGACTGACCGTATGGATTTAGTGGTTTGAGCAAGTGAATTTTGGATTCATCATCATCGTAACCCATTTCGCCCAAACCATAGGTGGCGGCAGAGGAAGCATAGGCCAATGGAATTTGATACTGGCAGCAGCGGGCCCAAATGTCTTTGGTGTATTGAGTATTTAATTTGTCAAGTAATGCAGTATCAAATTCAGCTGTGTCGGTGCGGGCACCAATGTGAAAAATGAATTCTATGGTTTCATAATTTATATCAAGCCATTTAAGAAATAGATCACGGTCAACCCGCTCTTTTATTTTTAAGCCAGCAAGGTTTTTATTTTTTTCTTCATCGTCAAATTTATCAACTGCGATGATGGCGTTGAAACTATCCTGATTGAGTCTTTGGATTAAATAACTGCCGATAAAACCTGCTGCTCCGGTAACTATGATCATAATTTATTCAGTCGGGTCAATAACAGGAAAACCTTCTTTTAGAGCATACTTTTTTAGTTGCTGATCGCAAACAACAAAGGCCTCCACTTCATCGGCAGCATGAATAAGAGAAGCGAGTTGGATAGAATCAAGTGCTTTTAAAGGATATTTTTCAACAACTTTCAACGCCATCTGTTTTATGTCTTCATCAAAATGAATAGACTCAAAAAAAGGAAAGTCCAGGCTTACTTCCATAATCAATCGGTGATACCTCCTTTTTATCTATGTATTTTGAGAACAACAAACGCTGAAAGGAACTGGCGCATTCAATATGGGTAATGATGGATACAAAAACCTTATCAGCTTCTTCAAATAGCCTTTTAACCTCTGCATTTCCTTTTTCATTCAGGTAACGCTTAAGTAAAGCCGATGTATCAAAAAACAACTTCATTCCTCATCCCTGATTTGTCGAAGCGTTTTTGTTGAATCTCCACTGTTTCGCAGAGTAACCGTTTGCACTTCCCTTTTCCACCCCTGAATTGGTTCTTTAAAAGGAATTACTTTAGCAATTGGTTTACCCTTGCGCACAATCACATAACTCTTACCTTTCTCTACCTTATCAAAGTATTGACGAGCAGAATTGCGAAGCTCAGTAAATTGAATGTAGTCCATAAAAATGACAGATCTATGACATAAAGGTAACAGTGAAAAGTCAATTTTGAATTTATCTTTGCAAATATTTTCATTTTCAAATGATTTACGTAAGCAGGAAAGAACACTTTAACGCGGCTCATAAACTGTATAATCCAGCTTGGAGCAAGGAAAAGAATGAGGAAGTGTTTGGCCCTTGCGCCAACGAAAATTGGCACGGTCATAATTTTGATTTGATCGTTACGGTAAAAGGATTGCCCGATCCGGACACGGGGTTTGTGATTGATTTAAAAAAACTGAGCACTCTCATCAGAGATGAAGTGACCGATAAATTAGATCACAAGAACCTCAACCTCGATGTGGATTTTATGAAAGGTAAATTGGCCAGCTGCGAAAACTTGGTGATGGAAATCTGGAAAATACTTTCACCACGAATTTCTGCGATAAGCAAATTGGGGTCTCTCCATTCGTTACGGTTGTATGAAACCCCACGCAATTATGTCGAATACTTTGGCGAATCATCAAACTGATTTTAAGTGAAGTACTATATTGTAGCCGGTGAGCGGTCGGGCGATTTGCATGGAGGCAACCTGGTGCATGCTTTGCGAAAGTACGATCCTGCTGCCGAGTTGAGAGGATTTGGTGGTGATGAAATGCAGCGCGCGGGGGTTATCCTTTCCGTTCATTATCGCGAGTTGGCCTTTATGGGGTTTATATCTCTCACCACCAGCCTTTACAAAATTTTTAAGTTCATGTCTTTCTGTAAAAAAGATGTGCTTGCTTTTAAGCCGGATGCGGTAATACTAATTGACTACGGAGGCTTCAACCTAAAGATTGCACGGTTTGCCAAGAGCAACGGCATTCCTGTTCTCTATTACATTACACCCAAAGTGTGGGCCTGGTATCAAAGCCGTGCGTGGAAACTGAAAGCCAACGTGGACCGCATGTTTGTGATCCTTCCTTTTGAAAAAGATTTTTATAAGAAATATGATTTCACCGTTGATTACGTGGG
>JAYVAI010000237.1:0-1556 GCA_043751075.1 Cyclobacteriaceae bacterium
GTCAATGTTCGACTTACTCATAATGAGGATGGTGATAAATGCCCCGATCAGGCTAAAATAAATGATTTTAATGGGATGTCTAAACGCCTATACCTATAAATGAATTATCGAAGGCTTGAATATATCTGCCGCCTTCTACCAACTCTTCTTTATCGGGATTGATCATGGATTTTGAAATGCAACCTACTTCTTTGCCTCGCACTGCCACATGGTAGGGCAGGATATTGAACCCGCACATCTGGCCTATTTCATAGGCGATGATCTCTGACCAGAACTCGTATTTGTAATCTTTCTTTTCCCTTTTGAGCGACTGCTTAAAATAATAGAGTTCGTTGTCTGCCGGATTGAGGTAATTTTTTTTATTTCGTGTTCCTCCTGTGTTTAGCCACGGTTGTTCGCTCCATTCAGTGATGTTATAAAGCTTGGCCATTTTGTAAAAGTATTGATCTGTTTTAAAAATCCGTCTCTAATTCTCCACCAAACTCTTTCAACCAGTTTTTTGCCTTTTCAAAACCTGGTTGCATTACTGCGATGCGATTCCAAAACTCTGGTGTATGATTAGCCTCTGATTCGTCCACCAAATTCTGCCCAATGATTGCCCGTCACCCAAAATCGAAAGACGGATTTGAAACCGAAAAAATCACTCCAAAAAAAACAACCGCACATCGGGAAGGTATAGATTAAAAAAACCTTTGCCACCTTCCACGTTGGAGGGATAGTTGATGGGCTCGCCAAGAAACTCCACCAGGCTAAAACGGTTGTCTTGCCGCAGTGTGAGAAAGCGGTAGTAGTCTTCGCTTATGTTGGCCAACGAAACCGCTACCGTGTCGCCCGGTTTATAGTTGCGCGGAAAGGCGCGGAACGAATCGCCAAAGAGAGTTCCATCAAAACTTTCATCGCTTGTCAATTTCATAAAGGCACGCGGGTTGAGAATATTTTGCAAGAGGTTGTTGCCCCGTATGCGCTGCACATTGATCATGTATTGGTTTTTCCCTTTCGGGTCCAGCGCGTTGTAAGTCACTTGTACAAGCGTGTCGTCAAATCCATTGGGCGAAAGTTTGGCCAGCACTTCTTTAAAGGCAACTCGCTCCTTCACCTGGGCTGTTGCTTTTACTTTGCCCAGTGTTTCGCTGTTCACCTCCAGCTCATACCAGTCGCCTGCTTTGAAGGGAATGGCAATGCCACCATAAAAACCATTTTCGAGATTTAGCAGCGTGTCGGTGCGAGCGGGGCGTTTGATCAAAACAATGGCATCGGCAATGGCTATCTGGCTGATCAGTTGTTGCGGGTCGCTGTCATCGGTGGCATCCAGCGCGCCAAATGATTTGGTGAGCAACACCACCAGCGATTGGTTGGGTATTATTTGTGTTGACACCACAATTTGTGGTTTTAGTTTGGGTATGCCTTTTACTTCGAGTGGATCGGGTATGCACCGCACCAGCATGAGCGATGTGGCCATCAGAAAAACGAAAAATAATTTTTTGTCAAGTCGTTGCAACATCGCACCGCACCCCGGCCAGGCCTGCCTACCGGACAGGCAGGCCGCAAAATTTTTA
>JAYVAI010000238.1:0-1555 GCA_043751075.1 Cyclobacteriaceae bacterium
AAGGCAATGAAAAATCATTGTCCTTCTTTTTTAGGGAAACAGAAAAAAGTGTCCATTTTTTTTATTTCAACTTGTTGCGTTAGAAACTTGAGACCACCTCCTCTTTCTATTGCACAATCAGACATCTGAGTCCTTTGGGAGTATGCATAAAACAAACTGCCCAACGAAACAATTGACAAAATACCGATCAGGATGTTTTTCATGGCTGGTGGATTTAAGTTTTAGATTTCCTTTTTTTGCGTTTGCTCTTTTTTGTTTCTGCCGCTGCCCCGGGTTTTATCTCCAAAGATTTCACTTTCTCATTCAATGAGGCCACTTCATTTTCAAGCCTGGCTATTTCTGCTTTGTACGATAGCGCATCCTTGCTGCTTAGTTTTCTCTTTAACTGCATGATCCGCTTATACGATTCATCAATCCGTTCGGGCTTGATCTGACCACTTGCCACCATACTTTTTATAAGGCCATGAACTACATCCACCGTGCGAACATCGCTGCCCTGAATGTTGTTGGAAAAACACATCACGTCAACACCCGCGTTGATGGCCAGCCGGATGGTTTCTTCCAAACCATAATTTTTTGAAATGGCGTGCATTTGCATATCATCCGAAAAAACCACCCCGTTATAGCCAAGCCGCTTGCGCAAAATACCATCGAGAATATCTTTTGATAGCGTGCCCGGGTAGCCCGTTGCATCTAAGTTTTTATTTACAATGTGGGAGGTCATCACGCCATCCACATAACCGGAATCAATCAACACTTTGTAGGGTTTCAACTCGCGCTCGCTCCAGGTGTTGGTAACATCGGCCACACCAAAGTGTGTATCATCTTTAGAGCTTCCGTGACCGGGAAAATGTTTTAGTGAAGTGATCACACCATATTTGCGATGTTGTTTGATCACCTCCTTTGCCATCATAATCACGGTGTCTTCGCTATTGGAATATGCCCGCTCGGGTTTTGCTATCACGGGGTTTTCTTTATTGACGGCCAAGTCCACCGTGGGTGCAAAATTTACATTGAAGCCCAAGCCTGCCAATGTTGCCGCAGTGGCATCGGCATAAAAGCGCACCGAATCCAAGGATCCATATTTGCCAATGGCTGCTGCCGTGATTGAACGGGTGAACCCATATTTTTCCTTCAGGCGGTTTACTTTTCCACCTTCCTGATCAATGCATATAAACAATGGAATGGGTGCTGCGTTCTGATAGGTCCACGTCATTTTTTTTACGCTGGCAAATGCGTTGGGCATGTTCGGAATATTTTTTTCAAAGAAAATCAACGCCCCTACTTTTCCTTTTCGCACTTCATCGAGCACTTTTTCATCTAATTCCGATTTGGGCACACCAATCAAAATCATCTGGCCTATTTTCACATCGAGGGAAACTGGTGCTTGTCCAAATGAACAATTCAAAATAAAAAATAGAATAAAAAAGATCTTTGATTTTCTCATTAGTCAATAAAAATTAAAAACGTTGGTGAATGGTGTATAAAATTTTTTCCATGCGCTTTCGCACTTCGCTGGTGGGCACAATATAATTATTATTCATCATGCTGAAAA
>JAYVAI010000239.1:0-11126 GCA_043751075.1 Cyclobacteriaceae bacterium
GCAGGTTGTTGGCATTGTCGAATGTAAACGCACCCTGCGTGTTTGCCCTGGCCGTATCTTTCAAATAAGTTTGTTCGCCAAAGTAGTGGCCCAGATAAACGGTGGTGTCTTTCCAGTCCGTTACCTTAAAATCAATTTTATATCCGGGCTGCGCGTGTGTGCTTAGCGCGATGATGGAGAAGAATAAAACAAGTGAGTGACGCATGCTTTGTTGAGTTTAATGTGATGCAAATTTCTAAAATCCTGGCTTACCTGCAATGGCAATTAATGAACCAAAGATAGGTTATGTAAGCACGGCAAGTTCTCAATTATTTGTTAAAAGTAGATTTATAAGGGAGCCACAGATTCACAGATTGTTAACTAATCCCTGATGCAACCTTATAGTACCTGAACCCTAAACCTTATCTTTTGTTGGCAACAATTTTCCATTTCTCCTATGAAAAATAAATTGTTATCTCGATCAAGGCTCAGTTACAAAGAAACCTTAGTAGAAAAGGAATCATGATAGACGAACCAACCTTATTACCTTCACCTTGAGGCACAATAAATTAAGGTTCATGGAATGTTTAATATCGATTCTACCAAGGTTCAAACAATCCACTGAGCCTTGTGTTCTCCAACATATTGGTTATCGTTTGTCCAACTGATACTAAGGCTTTGAATTTCTAATCTGTGAATCTGTGGCCAGCATAATGGCAAAATCTATAAGTACTGCATTTTTTATCTGTGAATCTGTGGCAACTACTAACTTTTAAATTTACTTTTGCAACGCATAAAAAATGTCGTTACAAGTTTCTCATCTCACCAAATATTTTGGACAGCAAAAGGCTGTGAACGATATTTCTTTTGAAATCAACCAAGGGGAGATCGTTGGCTTCCTGGGCCCCAATGGTGCAGGCAAATCCACCACCCTGAAAATTGCCACGGGCTATATACCACCCAGTGCCGGCTCGGTAGTGGTCAACGGCTTAAATGTGGTTGACCACTCGTTGCAGGTGCGAAAAATTACCGGCTACCTGCCCGAACACAATCCGCTATACCCCGATATGTATGTGCACGAGTACCTTCATTTTGCAGGGCGGGTTTATGGACTTTCAAGTACTAAACTCAATACTCGCATAGCTGAAATAATTGGGCTGTGTGGACTCACCCGTGAGCAGAACAAAAAAATCGAAGAGCTGTCCAAAGGGTATCGGCAGCGGGTGGGCATTGCGCAGGCGTTGATCCACGATCCGGCCGTGTTGATTTTGGATGAACCTACTTCGGGCCTTGACCCCAATCAGATTTTGGAGATCAGAAAATTGATCAAAGACATAAGCGCAAACAAGACAGTGATTTTTTCTACGCACATTTTGCAGGAAGTGGAGGCCTTGTGCGATCGCGTGATTGTGATCAACCTGGGTGAAATTGTGGCAGACGATACAGTTGCTAATTTGATGAAAGGCCATACCGGTATTGTCGCTATTGAAGTAGAATTTTCGGGTGAGGTAAATGAAGAAACGCTGCGGTTGATGTCCGGCATAAAATCAGTGGAGCGGATCAATGCATCTTCTTTCCGGTTGCAACCTCTCGATGGTATCGACCTGAGCGCGGAAATTTTTCGTTTTGCAGCCGACCATTCGTTATCGCTCCGTAGTTTGCGCAAACAGGAAAACTCATTGGAAGATATTTTTCGGAAGCTAACGGAGAACCAGCCAGCATGATACAGGTTTTTAAAAAAGAGTTGAACAGCTTTTTAAATTCGCTCATTGCGTATGTGGTCATCGGTGTGTTCTTGACAAGCATTGGGTTGATGATGTGGGTGTTTACCGACACCTCGGTGCTCGACTATGGCTTTGCCGATATGGACACGCTCTTTTCACTGGGGCCGTATGTGTTTATTTTTTTGGTTCCCGCCATCACCATGAAAAGTTTTGCCGAAGAAAAAAAAATGGGAACGATGGAATTGCTCCTCACTAAACCGTTAAGCGATTGGAACATCGTACTGGGAAAATTCCTGGCAGCTTTTGCTTTGGTGATGCTGGCCGTTGCACCATCCGTGATTTATTATTTTTCGATTTACAGGTTGGGCAACCCCGTTGGCAATATCGACTCGGCTGGAGTGGCGGGTTCATACGTTGGCCTTATGCTTTTATCGGTGGTGTTTTGTGCCATCGGGTTATTGGCCTCTTCATTCACATCAAGTCAAATTGTATCTTTTATACTCGCAGCCTTTCTATCCTTTATTTTTTATACAGGCTTTGATTCCTTGTCCTCCTTGGCGGGAAGTTCGGGTTTGATGGTGAAACAAGTGGGGATACTCTATCATTATGAGTCGCTTAGCCGTGGAGTGATTGACAGCCGCAGCGTAATTTATTTTTTGAGTGTGGCAGGCCTGGTTTTATTGGCAACCAAAACGGTAATCAACAGCAGGCAATGGTAGCGGCAAACTGGAGGCAGAGCAAAAAAATTGGCGACCTGTTGCTGCTAATAAACGCGTTGGTGTTTGTGGTGATACTTAATTTTCTTAGCTCCTCTTATTTTTTTCGGATCGATCTTACCGAAGAAAAGCGTTACACCATTAAATCACAAACCAAAGAGCTATTGAACAATCTCGATGATGCTGTGTATGTGGAAGTTTTTTTGGATGGCGAACTTAACCCGGGCTTCGAGCGCTTTAAAAAATCCATTCGCGAAACCCTGGAAGAGTTCAGGATTTATTCCCATGACCGTGTTCGTGTAACGTTCACCGATCCCACCCTCGCTTTGGGCGACCGTGCCCGCAATGAATTTATTGCCGACCTCACCGCCCGGGGAATATCGCCCCGCAATGTGATTGAAACCAAAGACGGGCAGCGTGTAGAGAAATTGGTTTTTCCTGGAGCGATTGTTTCGTATGGCGGCATGGAGAAAGGCGTGATGCTGCTAAAAGGAAATGCCATGCAAGGGCCGCAACAAGCGTTGAACCAGGCGATAGAAGGAGTGGAGTACGAAATTGCAAACGCCATCTATACATTGACCAACAACAACCCCAAGCGGGTTGGTTTTGTTACCGGGCATGGTGAACTGGATGGAAATAGATTGATCAGTTTTGAGAATTCGTTGAGCGAGCAATATGATGTGCTTTCTTTATCATTGGATCAAAAGGAAAAATTGGCCGGTGTGGATGCCCTCATAATCGCAAAACCTACACTTACATTTTCCAACATTGATAAATATTATTTGGATCAATACCTGATGAAGGGTGGCCGGCTGTTGCTGCTCCTGGACCGCCTTGATGCAGCCATGGACAGTGCTTCGTCCGATAATTATTTTGCGTTTCCCTACGAATTAAATCTTGACGATCAATTGTTCAAGTATGGAATTAGGATCAATCAGGACTTGATTCAAGACCGCGTATCGGGCAGGTATCCCATTGTGGTGAGCAATGCCGGCAAGCCGCAGATCATGCAAATGGAATGGCCTTTCTTTCCGCTTGTCAACCAATATGCCGATCATCCCATAACGCGAAATTTAGATGCGAGCTTGCTGCGGTTTGCCAGCAGCATAGATACGGTAAAAGCAGTGGGCGTTATAAAAACCCCATTGTTATTTTCCTCGTCCTATTCGCGCAAGGCCGTGGCTCCCGTAAAGGTGGGCGTAAATGATTTGCGCAGTCAACTCCAATCAGGTGCCTTCAATGAACAGAAAATACCGCTAGGCTATTTGCTGGAAGGCAACTTCACCTCCTTGTATAAAAACCGGTTTGCCCCCATAGGTGCCGACACAGCAGGCTATCGAAGCGAGAGCGCTCCAACAAAATTGATCGTGATTGCCGATGGCGATATTATGCGCAACGATGTAAATCCGCGCACGGGCGAAGCGCAGCCCTTAGGCTTCGATCCGTTCAGCCAATATACGTTTGCCAATCAGGATTTGCTCCTCAATGCCATTGCTTACCTCACCGAAGAAAATGGTTTGATCAAAGCACGCAACAAGGAAATAAAAATACGGCCATTGGATAGGGAAAAAATAAAAAACGAACGCGTTTTCTGGCAGGTGATCAACTTAGTTGTTCCGTTGCTGTTGCTTGTCATTTTTGGATTTTCAAGATCGTATTGGAGAAAATTAAAGTACGCTAAGTTCTGAACCATGCCGAAAAGAAATAACCTCTATTTGTTGGTTTCGTTGTTGGCCATGTCGGCATTCTTGATCTTTATTGTGCTGTTCGAAAATTTCGACAAAACAGTATCGGCAGACAAAAACCTGTTCAAGGTGGCTGATCAAACCAAAATAGACCGGGTGGTTTTGCAACGGAACAATGAGCAGGTGGAGCTTCACTTTGACGGGGCCAAGTGGATGGTGAACAATTCGTTTGATGCCGACCGTCAGTTGATACAGGTATTCTTTGCCACCCTTCTTCAAACGGAGCCCAAGCGGCCTGTTGCACAGCGCTTGATCGATTCGGTCAATCAGCAAATCAGTAGCACGGGTGTGCACGTAAAACTTTTTGAAGGCGATATGTTGATGAAGGACTTTTCGGTTGCGGGCAATGATCGCAAAACGGAAACGTACTATAAACTGGCTGGCGATCCTTCGCCCTATCTGGCTACCATTCCCGGCTATCGGGTTTATGTGGCGGCTATTTTTGAATTACCCGCTTACGAGTGGCGCGAAAAACGGATATTCAATTTCAAGTGGGAAAATTTCAAACAGCTAAAAGTTTCCTTTGCAGGAAATAAAAAGGAAGATTTTTCAATTTCGTTTCAGGGCAAATTTTTTGGATTGGATGGAATGCCCACAGCCGATACCACCCGGCTAAACGATTACCTCGATGCTGTTTCCCTCGTTCAAGCCATGCGCTACTTGCCCAAAGGAGCATCGGCTGTGTATGACAGCCTGCTTACAGGCGCGCCCAGTTATACCATTCAAGCCACCGACATAGCCAACCGCACCTATGTATTGGATGTATATCTGCCAATCCGTGGCGGATCAGCTATCTTGGGCACGGTAAACGGAGATCAGCCTTTGCTGATGCGAAAGGAAGATGCAGATAAAATAGGCCGCGCACGAAGTTATTTTGTCCGGTGATGGGCGTTGGAAGTTCCATTTTTCTGATTGGTTTTTCTTTATAACTTTACCGCCTTATAAAACCACAAACCACTGATTTGCAATGAAGTTTATCGTTAACTCAAGCTACTTGCTCAAGCAGCTTTCCAATATCAACGGAGTAATCACCACCAACCCCGTGGTGCCTATTCTTGAAAATTTTCTGTTTGAAATAGATAAGACCAGCCTCACCGTCACGGCTTCCGATCTTCAAACTTCGATGATCACCGAGATCACCATCGAGTCGAAAGAGAAGGGGAACATTGCCGTGCCTGCCAGGATTTTGTTGGACACGCTGAAGAACCTGCCCGATCAGCCTGTTACTTTCTCCATCGATGAATCCACCTATAGTATCGAGATCAGTTCGGACAATGGCCGCTATAAATTGGCTGGGGAAAATGCCACCGATTTCCCAAAGGTGCCTGCCGTATCCAACGATTTCTCGGCAACCATTTCATCGGAAGTGTTGGCCAGGGCCGTTAACAATACCATTTTTGCCACCAGCAGCGATGAACTTCGCCCGGCCATGACAGGTGTGTATGTAAACTTGGGCGAAAAGAATACCACCTTTGTGGCCACCGATGGCCATCGGTTGGTGCGCTATAGAAGAACCGATATAAAATCGGAAACCGGCAACTCGATCATCATTCCGCGCAAAGCACTCAACTTGTTGAAGGCAACCCTTCCCACCGAAAACACAGACGTGAGCATCGACTTCAACATGTCCAACGCGTTTTTCAAGTTTGGAAGCATCCGCATGATCTGCCGCCTAATTGACGAGCGGTTCCCGGATTATGAAAATGTGATCCCTTCTCTGAGCACCATCAAGATGACGATCAGCCGCATGGAATTGTTGGGATCGTTGAGGCGTATTTCCATTTATGCCAACAAGACCACCCACCAGGTGCGCTTGAAAATAACCGGAAGCGAGTTGCAGGTTTCTGCCGAAGACCTTGATTTTTCCAATGAAGCCAACGAACGCCTCTCGTGCGAGCATGAAGGTGAGGATATTGAAATCGGTTTCAACGCCAAGTTTTTGGTTGAGATGCTCACCAATTTAGATACCGATCAGATCAGGCTCAATATGTCGGCACCCAACAAAGCAGGAGTGATTGTGCCGGCCGAGAAGGACAAAAGCGAAGACATACTCATGTTGGTGATGCCGGTGATGCTGAACCAGTACGTATAATTTTTTGATCTTAATGATACGAAATAGGCTTCCAAATCGGGAGCCTATTTTTTTTGCATGCTCATGTCTCATGCCTTGGTTCGTGTCCTCACGAAACAATTCATAACACTCTTTCTCGCTTGGTTAATGAGGACACGAACCAAGGCTGGAGACAATCATTGTTCCGGTCTAAAAATTCTTGTACTTCATGCCTTGGTTCGTGTCCTCACGAAACAATTCATAACACTCTTTCTCGCTTAGTTCGTGAGAACACGAACCAAGGCAGGAGCACCAGAGGAAGTCCACTTATAAAATCTTGGTATGAAAAATTCCGTTTGTGAACCTCAACGTATCGGGCAAAGAAGACGGGTTGTTTGCTGACCGTCTATTGATTACAAATGTTACCTGAAAACTGCCTTTGACTTCCTGTGTGTTTGTATTGTAGAAATCTATAACTATGTAATTATCTTCCGTTTCCAGCACATCATAGTTATCTTGGCTTACGTCTCCATCATTACCCAAAGTCCAGAAACTCCCATAGGCTACTGGCTCATCAACCACACACTGGAAATTGAAATCGGTAATGTTATGTTTTCCTTTTGTAAACGGCACTTTAACAAAATCAAAAGATTCCCTGTGAAAGGCATTGTTGTTATATAAATCTATGCTTATCATATAATATTCATTTTGACAAGGTATAGCTGTTCCATAAGTTCCCCCTATGGCCCGTATGGCTTGAAAAAAACCGGGATATATTGAACCCCATTTTTCCTTATTAACAAGAGCACTTGCACTGCCCCATGTGGGCACGTCAGGGGCAAGATGCTCGTACACACAGGCCAACTGAAGCGACCCAGCTATCAGTATCAGTAGCCGCACGGAAAATAGCCTAATGCATTTCATGTAGGTTTTTTTTAAGCAGAATGCGTTTTGTGAAAATTGAATCTTTTGTTTTGACCCTGCAATAGTATAGACCGGGTTGAATGTTTTTCATATCCAATGAAACGGCATGAACACCTGCACCTTGTAAGCCCATTTGCACTAGTTTGATAGTAGCACCCGAAGAGTTGATTAATTCCAGTTCTACATTATTATCGGTGGATAAACTGTATTCAATGGTAGTTATCTCATCAATTGGGTTAGGGTATATAAGCAAGCCACTGTCAGTATCTGATTTTATTTCAGGATCAAAGGTGTTTGGTGATTTTGCAATTCTTGCAATGTTGCCACCACCACCAAACGGGCCCACATAAGTCTGTTGAATTGAAGTTCCCGTTGCTCCGTTCCGTCCGTTGCCGTGACACGAACATAAAACCAGTTGGGCTCATTGCCTTGCGAATAAAAGGGATGGTTGTATGTATCGTAGGTGTCTTTTTGCCTAAAAAATATTTGTCTTTCCGTCAGCCAATTTAAACAAGAAAAATCATAGAATTTGCTTTTAAATCAATTTTTTTTGGTAGCCATTTTTAGCAATCCTCGCTTGGTTCGTGAGGACACGAACCAAGGCGGAGGCGAAACGGTAATTCTAAATCATCTTATCTTCGAGCAAGGCAAAGCGGTGATGAATCCTAAATCATTTAAGGAATTGGATGAAGTGGTTGCCATGATGAAGGAAAGCCCTAAGGTAGAAATACAACTTGAAGGCCACACCGATAATCAGGGGAATGTGGACTCGAACTTTAAACTTTCTCAGGCAAGAGTAGAGGCTGTGAAAAAATATATCACATCAAAGGGGATCAACAAAAGCCGTGTGAACACAAAAGCATTTGGAGGGTTTCAGCCCATTGCGCGGGAAAACACAGAAGAGGCCAGGTCGAAAAATCGCAGAGTGGAGATGAGGGTGCTGAGGGATTAAAAAAATTACGGCAGCTCTCGCCATTCTCATTTCAAAGGGAAGTTGAAAATTCAATTTGAAAATGGCGTCTGCCCGCGTCTGCTCTGGTTTGACTTGCGCTATTCAATTTTTTCCTTACCTTACCCTTATTCCAAAATTTAATCTCATGATACGTATTAATTTCTTTTGGTCAGTTGGGTTCATTCTGTTGTTGAGCATACTACTCTTTAATTGTACACAAAAGCCTTCGCCAGCTAAGCTGCCGACCCAATCCATCCAGGAAAAATTTCCGCATCCCTTAAATCCATTGGATACCAACGAAATAAACTCGGTAAAACAAATTCTATTGGCGGAAGGAAAGATTGATACCACTTTTCGTTTCTATCTGATCAATCTTCACGAGCCACCGAAAAAGGAGATGCTAAATTACAAACCAGGAACAGACTTTAGGCGTGAGGCATTTACCTCTCTGTATGATCGGGCAAACAATAAAACCTATGAAGCCGTCATCGATCTGAAAACAAAAAAATCACTTTCTTTCAACCATATACCCGGTGTAACGCCCGGAATATTTTTACAAGATTCGATAGGAGACGCACTGCTTCGGAAAGATCCTCAATGGTTGGCTGGTTTGGCCAAACGTGAAATACATCCTGATTCCATTAAGGCGAATACACTAGTGATGGCTGGGGAGATGGGAGTGGGGCCAGCGGATCATCGTGAACTCATCTGTGTGCCACAATATAAAAATAAAAAATATAGAGATATGGGAATCGATGGGCTTGTGGCCTATGTAGATCTTACGGCAGGAAAAGTTTTGAAAGTACTGGACGATGGAGGGAAAGGATTTTATAAACCAGAAGATATAGGGTATTTCAATTCCGATTCAGGTAAGGTATTGCTTCCCGTCAACAAACCTTTAAAGATTACACAAACGGAAGGCACCTCCTTTACAGTGGACGGATTTCAGGTGACAGGCAAAGTTTGGTCCTTCCGCGTAGGGCTGCACAATCGCGAAGGCCTTGTGCTCTATGATGTGAAGTATAACGATGGAGGCGTGATGCGACCCATTATGTACCGTGCATCCATGGCAGAAATGTTTGTGCCCTATGGTTCTACCGATCTTGGTCTTGCGTCCTGGAATTATTTTGACGGAGGTGCCTACCGTATGGGGCAAATGTTTCCGAAGAGAATGAACAAGTTGAAAGCGGGTGCAGATGTGCCTGAGAATTCTGTTTTCCTTCCCGGCTATTTTCATAATGAAAAAGGAAACCCTTTGCAGATCGATAGTATAATTGCCGTCTATGAAGAATATCCCGGACCCATTACGCGTCATGGAAAATTCTCACACGAGGCGCGCAATCTTGCTGTGAAGTACTTTACAAAAATTGGGAATTACGATTATGGATTTAAGTGGGTCTTTAGAGAAGATGGCACCATTGATCTGAAGGCAGAGTTAACCGGCATTGTTGGGATAAAAGGAGTGAACCGAGTCACCGATTTGCCAGGTGGCCTCGATGAGTCTTACAATGGAGTATATTACGGAACATTAGTGGCACCACATGTCGAGGCGGTGAATCATCAGCATTTTTTTTCATTTAGACTTGACCTGGATGTAGACGGTACTGAAAACTTAGTAGAGGAAATGAATACGGTAGCGGTGCCTCCGGGCAAAACAAATCCGTGGAACAATGCCTTTGTCAAACAGATGTCGTTGATTAAGAATGAATCAGAAGGACAACGTAATCTCAATGCAGCTTCCAACCGTCATTGGATGGTAGCCGATGCTAACTCAGTGAATGGGTTGGGCCAACAGAAAAGTTATGTACTCATGCCGGGACACAGTGCTTCGCCTTTAGCGGCTCCAGGTTCAGCAGCACGCACCATGGCTGACTTTCTGGAACATCAAGTTTATGTGACTGCCTATCAGGAGAAAGAATTTTTTCCGGCAGGGGATTATCCGAATTCTCGTGGGTTAAAAGATGGGCTGCCCAGTTGGAATAACAATGAAGACCTGGTGGGCAAAGATGTGGTGATGTGGTATAACCTCGGTATTACACACATTGTGCGCCCGGAGGACTGGCCCATTATGAATGTTCACCAGATTGGGTTTTCATTAACCCCCTTTAGTTTCTTTGATAGAAACCCTGCTGCCACTACGAAGAATGCACCCAAACGAAAAATGGTTATTCAAGGGAAAGCAATGCTTCCGGATGTTACACTTTGTGTGCCATTACCTAAATAAAAATAATAGCGCATTGATAATTTTTATTTAGTAAGACTAGGTTATCGTTGTGGCGATAGGAGATGAAGATGTCAGATTCGAAGATGGGAATTGGGGAAGGCAAGCTTGATCCTTTAATTTACTTTTTAATGTTACTTTTCTTTATTTTCCAATTCTCGTAATTTTTCCAAGGTGGCTAATTTTTTTGCCTGAGCTTTCCACAACCCTTGTTGGTGTTCTTCACCAACAAGCCAAGATGTAGCAAGATGCATGATTCATTATAACCCTGTTAAAGCAGGTGTGTGTCAGTATCCTGAAGATTATAAATATTCAAGTGCAGGATTTTATGAGAAGAACGCGAAAGACGGATAAGTGCAGAAGAGAAAGAAGTACAAGAGTTCTTGGAGGCATTGGACGATTCAATTCGTGGAAAATAACCCAAACTTAAAAGTATCGGCAGAATTTAAAGACTACTTTAGTGCGATAATTTTTTGAACAAAACACATAACAATGGATATTAAAATTACGAAAACAGGAATTTCAAAACTGAAAGACATAGATTTTGATAATATTCCTTTCGGAAAACATACCTCCGACCATATGTTTGTAATGGATTATGCAGATGGACAATGGGGTGGTTTCAGAATTGTGCCTTATCAAGGTTTTGTAATTGACCCTCAATCCAAAGCCTTACAATATTGTCAGTGTATTTTTGAAGGTATGAAGGCAACGATGGGTGCCGATGGTATCCCAAAATTACTACGCCCGGATTTGAATATTGAACGTTTTAATCTTTCGGCAGAGCGTATGTGTATGCCTAAGGTTCCAAATGA
>JAYVAI010000240.1:0-4091 GCA_043751075.1 Cyclobacteriaceae bacterium
TTTCGCACGTGGCTATATCAATTGCTGCAGAAAAGTGGATTGGAAATTCATTTTAATCCAGACAACTATCGGGATGAATTGACCACGTTTGCAAATTTAAGGAAGGAAGAATTTGAAGATGGCCTGAAAAATGGTGAGTTGAAATTATTTCCCAAGGCCGTGGTGGGCATTTTTCCGCAGGCAGGTTCGTATCTCGTGCCGGATTACCTGCACCTTATTGAAGAAAGCAACATGGAAGACCTGGAGGAATTTTTTCATCATCGTACCGCTGGATTGCCCATGCCGCCATCGCAGAATTTCCATCAATCTGTAAAAGAAGAAAAAATGTTTACGGTGTTTCCGCAGGACGCGTGGCAGGAGAATGCATTGAAGGCCGCCAAGCTGGGCCATTCGTTGGTGGTGCAAGGCCCGCCCGGAACGGGCAAGTCGCAATTGATTTGCAACCTGATAAGCGATGCAATGGCTTCGGGAAAGCGGGTGCTGGTGGTGTGCCAAAAACGGGCGGCATTGGATGTTGTTTACGCCCGCATGAAAGGCCATCACCTGGGCGAATACCTCGCGCTGGTACATGATTTTAAAAACGACCGGAAAGGGATTTATGAAAAGCTGGCCAACCAGATTGAAAAAGTTGAAGCGTATAAATCAAAAAACATAAGCTTGGATGCCATTCACCTCGACCGGCAATTTTTGCGAACGTGCCACCGCATGGATGCCATCATAGAAGAACTTGAATTGTACAAATCAAACCTCTTCGATCAGACCGCATGTGGTGTAAGCATTAAAGAACTGTACTTGCAATCGAGCCCCGTGGCTGATGCCATTGCCATGAAGCAGGAATTCAATCTCTTCCGGTTCGATACGCTCTCAGGGTTTGTAAGGAAACTAAGTACCTATTCAAATAACGCAATAAAATTTAAGGCCACGGATTATGCCTGGAAAGAAAGGAGATCATTTGCTGCGTTTTCTTCTGGCGATTTGGCTTCCATCATGAGGGCTGTTGAGGATGTAAAAAAACTGTTTGACACAATCAACGGACAGCTTGAGTCCAAACTAAATGCAACATTGGATTGGGAGCAATGCGAGGAGCTTTTGGAAAAAGAGCCGGCTGCCAACGAAATGAAGGTGCTGCTTAAAAGCGAGAAAGCCTATCGGTATTTTCAAAAAATGTTGCTCGAGCAAAACGAGGATACAAACTCGTTGTGGCTCTCCAATCTTGAAAAAAACATGTTGAGTTGTTTTGATGAGGACGGCCCAGAGACAATCACGCCTACCGCCCAATTGGGCATGTTGCAAAAGGCCCTTTATAGAACGATGAAAGCAAGAAGGAGCTTAGTGGGGCTCGTGCGGTGGGAACTGTTTTCCAAAGATAAATTTTTGATAAAACGTACCTTGGTTTCCAACGGCATCGCAAGCAATAAAAAGGGCTATCGCTTGTTGGAAACAAAATTGGACAACCGTCTTAATCTGGAACACAACCTTTCAAAAATAAAATCAAAAAGTTGGTTTTTGGAAGCACCTGTATCCTTGGTGAAAAAAGATTTTATCCATTGGTTTGCCGATATGCTTTTCGGGCTCAATGCAAAAATCAATTTTAGCGAGATAAGATTGTTAAGGAATTTTATAGACCCTGCCGGCCATTCATTAAGAGAATTCATCCACAAAGTGGATCAGCTCTACACCATCCTGCGCCCCATACACGTGCATAAGATCAACTGGATAAATTATCTCACACCGTTACAGATCAAATTGATTGCCCGGTCGCCCGAAAACAGTCAACCACTGGTGCATGCACTGAAACAGGATTTCGATGCGCTTTGCGATTTCGATTCGCTCGAGGATAGCCTTACTGGCGATGAGAGATCCATCATGAACAGGTTGAATGACCACGCCCAAAGTTGGGAAGAAGAAAAGCTAAAACCACTTTTTTTGAACAGCCTGAGGTTGGCCTGGATTGGACATTTGGAAGCAAAGTACCCTGAATTGCGCATGGTATCGTCCGGTAAAATTTCATTGTTGGAAAACGAGTTGCGCGAATTGCACCTCGAAAAGCAAACCATCAGCGAAGACATCGTGTTGCTGCGCGCACGGGAGAAAGTGATTGACGATTTGAAATTCAACCGGCTTAACAACCGGGTTACTTACCGCGACCTGCTGCACCAGGTTACCAAAAAGAAAAGTATTTGGCCGATAAGAAAATTGGTGGCAGGGTTTGAAGAAGAGATATTCAAATTGGTGCCATGTTGGCTTGCCTCCCCCGAATCGGTCTCCGCCATTTTTCCGATGGCAGATTTATTTGATCTGGTAATTTTTGATGAAGCCTCACAATGTTTTGCCGAGCGTGGCATACCGGCACTCTATCGCGGCAAGCAGGCTATTGTTGCGGGCGATGCCATGCAATTGAGGCCGGGCGATTTTTATCAGTCGCGGTGGCAAGAGGAAGACAACGACCACCCCGACACAGAGGTTGACTCGCTGCTTGAATTGGCCGGACGTTATTTGATGAATGTGCAACTTCGCGGGCACTATCGCAGCAAGTCGCCTGAGTTGATCGATTTCTCCAACCGCCATTTTTATAAAGGAAATTTAAAATTTCTTCCCGATCTGCATGCACTCAATAAGGCAACGCCTGCACTTGCCTATGAAAAAATTGAAGGCACCTGGGAGAACAACACCAACAAGATGGAAGCCTTGCATGTGGCCACACTGATTGAGCAACTGCTGAAGGAAGACCCCTTAAAGGAAATTGGTGTGGTCACGTTCAATGCACTTCAGCAGGCACTGGTGTTGGATGTGCTGGAGCTGGCCTTTGGCAAATCGGGCCGATCCATACCGGAAAGTATTTTTGTAAAGAATATTGAAAACGTGCAGGGCGATGAGCGTGATGTGATTATTTTTTCGGTGGGATATGCCCCTGACACAAAAGGCAAAGTGCATGCACAGTTTGGAAGCCTCAATGTGGCGGGTGGCGAAAACCGATTGAATGTGGCCGTGAGCAGGGCGCGCGAAAAAATTATTGTGGTCACCAGCCTTTGGCCCGACCAATTGAACGTGGAAGGCACGTTGAACGCAGGCCCCAAACTCCTTAAAAGCTATTTGCAATTTGTGTTGGATACTTCACGGGGCATACAAGTGATGAACTCCTCACCACCAAGCGAAAAAAAATCTGTTTGTTACCTGAACGAAGAAATAAAAAAATGGGCTTTGCTAAAATGGCCCGATTATGTGCTGGAGGAAAACCATTTTCCTTATTTCGATCTCACCGTAAAAAAAGAGGGCCTGGCAATAGGTGCCATTTTTACCGATGACAATTTATATTTCCAGAGCCTTTCGGCAAAAGCAGATCATGCCCTGGAGCCGCAACTTTTGGAAATGAAACACTGGCCATCGCTGCGTGTGCATAGCCGCAATTTTTGGCAAGACTCCGATAAGTTTTTCAATGAAGTGAGCAAGTTTATAAACCAGTAGTGGATAGTGTAAATTGACAATTAACATTAAAAATTTTTGTACCTAACTCAACAGTAGGTGGAATTTAAGGGAAGTCAGTTGGATCAGCCCCGGACAGACCTGGGTCGATCAGATTTTTTTGTTTTGATGGGAGGCAATAAAATAAAGGATATATCCAGGCACCATCGTTGCGAGCGAATACAAAATTATTTTATAGTCTTCGGCAGCCACATAATAAATCATCCAGCACGTGCACACAATAAAAAGAATGGGAGGGATGGGATACAAAGGCACCTTGAAGTGGTCGTCCGAAACATTCTTCCTTCGCAGGAAAAAAATCCCGGCCACGGTGAGCATGGAAAAAATTGAAAGGCTTACAGAAATGTATTGTATGATCTCTTTGAATGAACTGACCAGTACTAAAAAGGCTGACCAAATAGTTTGCGCGAGTATGGCGAGGTATGGCATTTGATATCGGTTCTTCACCGAGAAGGATTGTAGCAATTTATAATCGGCACCCATCGCTTCGGTAACGCGCGGCCCGGCAATGGTCATGGCGCTGAGTGTGGATAGCAAAGCAAAACTGAATACCCCGGAAAATAGGTGGCCGACAGTGGCTCCAAATAATTTATGGGCTACCACATTGC